>JAFMIX010000179.1 GCA_017853785.1 Verrucomicrobiales bacterium | reverse complement strand
GGCGAGGTATTCCTCGACCATGATGCGCGCCCAGTCCCGGGCAATGCGCGCTTCGTAAGCGTATACTTCAACCGTGAAATCTTTTTCCGAAGTCCGCCGAACCCGGGGCGGGCGTTTGAGGTATTTTTGGTATAGCACGATGTCTGTGACATTCAAGCCGAGCCGTTTGCGGGTGCGGGACATTACCTCCGCAGTCTGCAGCATGGCGGTTAAGCGGCGGTCATCACTATCGCGCCAAATCGCCTCCGAGTCGACGGTCCGGGCTAGGTTGGTGTAGCGAATCAGGCTTTGAGCAAAATAGACCGAGCGGCTATATAGATAGTAATCCACCCCCAGGAGCAGGGCGGCGCAGCCGAGGAGGAGCATCAGCCGGATGTGCTTCACGGCGATGGTCAGATACATGACCAGATCGCCCTCGGTGAATACTGCGGCTTTGGTTTTGGGTAACACGAGATTGCCTGATTAAATTGTAGGCCGCCACCAGACTCGCGCCGCCCGGAGGAAAGTCAATGGCTGCTGGAGTTGCTTGGAAGTCAAAAGCTGAAAAACTTTTCCGGAACCACCACGATGTCCTTGCTCTTGAGAATCAGGTCAGCGCCTCCGGATTCCTGAAGGTCCTTGATGCTCACCGGGATTTTCTTTTTGCCGCCATTGCCGGTATCGCGGAGAACGTAAACACCATTACGGTTGGCGAAGCGGGAGAAACCTCCCGAGCGCAACACGGCGGAGTAGACAGTCAGTTCGTCATCCGGCAGCAGTTTCAACGGGCCAGGTTTCATCACATTGCCGGTGACGTAGACGGAGTTGGCGAAGGCCGGCACCATGACGATGTCGCCGGCTTGCAAGTTGACATCTGAAGGGAGGCCGGTGCCATTGAGGATGGCTTGCACGTTCACTTCTTCGACTAGCGCTTCGCCGCCGACAAGCCGGAGCAGGCGCACTTTGGTGAGATCTGCTCCGGGGGTCAAGCCGCCCGAGCGCAGAATGGTGGTGACAATGGTGGGGGAAATGTCCCGAGGGATTTTCCAAGCACCAGGTTGCGTAAATTCACCGGCCAGATAAATGACCGCCTCGGTGCCCGGGCCGGTGCCGGTCGGGCGTTCTACCAAAACAGTAGCTTGCTTGAGTTGGTTGACCTGCAATGCCTCCTTGATAGCGTTCTCCGCGCCAGCCAAATCTTTGCCAGCCAGAGCAATCCGCCCAGCCCGGGGGACTAAAATGTAACCGCCACGCCGAACTTGATAGACTCCGTTAAAGCTTTCGTCTTCGGTGACGTAAATTTCGACCGATTCGCCGGGAAGAATCAAATCACTTTCCGCCTTCCCTTTCAACGTGCTGTGCATGGATTCCACCGTGTTGTGAATTTCCGCCTCCACCCGCTCAAGTTCCAATACAGCAGATTTGTTTCGAACCTCCCAGTTGCTTACCTCCATCCGCCATTTTTCAATGTCGTCACGCACGCCAGTGATATTGGCTTGGGTGAGCTTTTCCCGGGCAAGGCTGGCTTTAGCCTTGGCGGTGACGATTTCACGGCGCCATATCTCCTTCTCATCAGTCAGACCATCGAGCCGGCGTTGCACGGACTCCACCTCCAGCTTCTTCTTGCTGGCGGATTCCTGGGCCTGCTGAAATTCTTCTTTCTGCCTCCGCTGGCCGTCAACTTCCCGGGTTTGAGCGCGTGCTATTTGCCCCGGCAGATAGGCTAAAAGCAATAAAACGCTGATCCTGCAAAGGTTAAGTATCATGTTGTTCTTTGGATTCAGAAACTTGAAAATACTTACAGCTGAGCCTTTGGAAAGCAAGCCTGTTTTTTCGATTCTATAGCCACCTACTGTCCCTTATTGTTCTAGGTTAGAGATAATGCCTTGAACTTTGACTCTCAAACCTTAGCTTTGCGCCGTGAGTCGGCAGCCTCCGTTCAGCATCATCATCCCGGCCAAACCTGAATTACAGGCGCCTGTGGCGCTCGCCGCCGTTTCCCGGCTTGATTATCCCCCAGCCAACCTGGAAATCCTCGTTGTTCGAGGCCGACAGCCATCCGTCCAGCGTAACACCGCCCTGCGGCAGGCACGCGGGGAGATAATTTATTTCCTGGATGACGACTCCTGTCCCACGCCGGATAACCTGCGCCGCGCCCTTGTCCATTTTGCCGACCCGGCCGTGAAAATGGTAGGGGGGCCGAACCTGTGCCCTTCAGACGCACCGCCGCTGGAGCAGGTGTTCGCCCTCGTGCTGGCGAGTTGGCTGGCGTTCGGACCAAGCCGCGCCCGGTATTGGCCTGTCGGCAAAACCCGCCCGACCGGCGAGAAAGAACTCATCCTCTGCAACCTCCTCGCCCGCCGCGCCGACCTGCTTGAATTGGGCGGCTTCAACGAAGCGCTTTACCCTAACGAGGAAAACGCTCTCATGGACGAACTCCAGAAACGCGGCGGCAAGCTCATCTATGATCCGCAACTCATCGCCCACCGCCGCCCGCGCCGCACATTGAAGTCGTTCTGCAAAATGCTATTCACCTACGGGCGGGGCCGGGCGGAGCAATTTCGCGTGAACCCCACGCCGGGCTCGGCGCTCAACTTCGTGCCGCCGCTCTTCTGCGTGTATCTTGTCGCACTGCCAGCGCTGACGCTTCTGAGCAAAATCTTCCTCCTGCCGCTTGCGTTCTACACGCTGGCAATCTTGGGCCAGACACTTGCGCTCATCCCGATTGGCGGCGTCGGCAAGGTCCTTGCGGCACTGCCGCTCAACATCCTCATCCATTTGCTCTACGGGTGCGGTTTTTGGCGGGGACTGTTCACCAAATTGAAATCTGCCGGAGAACATCCGCAAGCCTCCGTGACCGTAGAAAAGATTTCGCCATGATTGAGCCGCGCGATACGCGCTTCAACTCTTCCCGCGTTGCCGTTGCGCCTCGTAGAAAAACACCGCCGCCGCCGCGCCGACATTGAGGGAATCCACCCCATTGGCCATCGGGATCGCCACCGCTTCGGCGCACGCCGCCAGCACGGCGGGGGAAATTCCGTGGCCCTCGCTGCCGAATATGAGGCAACAGTCGCCGGTAAAATTCGCCTGCTCCAGCGTCTTGCCGCTTGCGTGCGGATGCGCCGCGATGCACTGCACGCCATGAGCGCGCAAGTCGTGCAGCGTCTCTACCAGCGTCAGTCCCGGCTCGTTCCGCCGGCGGGGTCGGGCGGGGTCGGCGAGTTTGCCGCGTTGCTGGCTGACCTCGAAGACGGGCAGCTGAAAGATCGTGCCCATCGAATTGCGCACCGAGCGGCGCAGGAATGGACTGCTGCAAGTCTCGCCCACGATCAACGCCTGCACGCCGAATGCCGCGCAGTTGCGGACGAAAGCCCCGATGTTCTCCGCATTGCTCAATTCATCCACCGCCGCAAATAGCCGGGGGCGCGGGCTGCCGGCCAGAATCGTTTCCAGCGCGACGGGCGGGGGAATTTTGCCAATGGCCAGCACCCCTTGGAACAGGTCAAATCCAACGAGCTCCTCCAGCAAGGATTTCTGGGTGACGACGTAGACGGGTATTTCCTTTTCCGGCCGCGCCCGGAGCAGCGGCTCGAATTCCGCGAGCCGTTTTTCCGGTAGCATCACCGAGATGACTCCGTAATGGCTGGTCAACAGCCGGCGCACCACCTTGTCGCTCTCCGCCACGAAAATCCCCTCCGTCTCGTGCGCCGCCGGACGTTTCAAAGTGCGATACGGCGCCAACTCCGGCAGTTCGAGCGAATCGATGCGGTGAACGCGATACGTGTCCATGTCACAAGTGCAAAGTCGCGCACGGCTCACTCTGCGCCGTCAAGCTGAGCGCGACGTGCGCAGCCCCGATTTTTTCCAGGCGGGCGGCCATGACGCGATGGGCGATTTCGGGCTTATTGCACTCCCGGCTTAAATGCGCGAGGTAAACGTGCTTCAGCTCGGCAGACATGACTTCCTGCGCGGCATCGGCGGCGGCTTCGTTGGAAAGGTGACCGTGGCGACCGAGAATCCGCTGCTTCAAACTCCATGGGCGGCGCGGACAATCCTGCAGCAGTTTGACATCGTGGTTGCTTTCAAGGACGAGCGCGTGCGCGGGGCGGACGCGTTCCAACACCAGCTTGGTGGCATGACCAAGGTCGGTGAGAAATCCGATATTGCCGCGCGCCGTCCGTAAGAGAAAACCCACAGGATCAGCGGCGTCGTGCGGAATGCTGAACGTCTCCACGGAAACATCTCCCAGCTCGAAGCTGTCGCCGGTGCGGAAGAGGCGGCATTCAAACTTGGTTTCTAGCGTCAATTCAATGGCGTCCTTGGTATCGCGATTGCAATAGATGGGGATTTGTAATTTTTGCGCGATGCCCACGAGCCCGGCGATGTGGTCGATGTGCTCGTGCGTGATGAGGATGCCGTGCAGGTTTTCCGGCACGCGGCTGATGGAGGCGAGGCGGGCGCGGACCTGTTTGGAATTAAACCCGGCGTCGATGAGCAGGCGCGTCTCGGGAGTTTCCAGGTAGGCACAATTGCCGTTGGAGCCGCTGCCAAGGATGGTGAATTGCACAGACACGCCAAGACGTTAGGCGGGGCGGAAAAATGCGGCAATGTTTTTCGCCGGGGGAAGTTCCGCTTGTCAATCCGGAGTGCGAAGCTAGTATCGCGCCATGGCTTCCGGCTTACATTTGGGGCAGCGACTGTCGCTGTCCCAAGTTCTTGCGCCGCAACTCCAGCAGTCGCTGGCGTTGCTCCAAGCGCCTACCTTGGAACTCAAGGCGATGGTTGAAGCCGAACTGCAACAGAACCCCGTCCTGGAAGAAGTTTCCGGCAACGAACTCGAGCAACAACAGAAGGCCGAGGATGGCGAGCGCGCCGCCGATAGTCACGATCCCGCCGAACCGCCGGAGGATACGAATTTCGATCCCGCCACCGAGAAGCCTACAGACGCGCCCGTGGACGACTTTCAGGCCGAGTTCGAGAAACTCGCCCAGCTGGACCAGGAATGGCGCGAGCATTTTGCCCAAA
>JAFMIX010000178.1 GCA_017853785.1 Verrucomicrobiales bacterium | reverse complement strand
TGTGGACGCCCATCGGATCGAAGTTCTCGATGGAGCAGATGATGACGCAGTTGTCGGCCTTGTCGCGGACGACTTCCATCTCGTACTCCTTCCAGCCGAGCAACGATTCCTCGATGAGGATTTCGCTCACGGGCGAAAGCTCGATCCCGTTCTTGGCGATGGCTTCGAACTCTTCCTGATTGTAACCGATGCCGCCGCCCGTGCCGCCGAGGGTGAACGCGGGGCGGATGATGAGGGGGAAACGCCCGATCTTCTTCGCGACGGCGACGGCTTCCTCCATGTTGTGCGCCACCCCGGAGATCGGCACATCCAGCCCGATGCTCAACATCAGTTCCTTGAACGCAAACCGGTCTTCGCCCTTGTGGATCGCTTCCGGCTTCGCGCCGATCATTTCCACATCGTGCCGCTCCAGCGCGCCGTTCTTGTGCAGCGCCATGGAGGTGTTCAACGCGGTCTGGCCGCCGAGCGTTGGGAGCAAAACGAGTTTGCCCTTAGCGCCGAGGCGCTTCATCTCTTCCTTCTCGCGGACGATGATTTTCTCCACGCATTCGGGCGTGATGGGTTCGATGTAGGTGCGGTCGGCGAACTCCGGGTCGGTCATGATCGTGGCCGGGTTCGAGTTCACGAGGACGACGCGGTAGCCCTCCTCCTTGAGCGCCTTGCAGGCCTGCGTGCCGGAGTAATCGAATTCGCACGCCTGCCCGATGATGATGGGGCCGGCGCCGATGATGAGGACGGTGTGGATGTCGGTGCGTTTGGGCATCTGAAATTAACGGTTTCCGGTTTCGGATTTGCGGTTTGAAAATGCCGCGTCGAAACCGGGCGGGAAATTAGCGGCAGCAGCGGGCGGTGTCAGCAGTTTTCCGGCGGGCAGGCGCAATTTCATCGCTTCCTTCGGAGTCCTCCCTCGTTTAAAGTCCGCGCATGTTCGCGCGGCTCCGCAAGATCGTGTGGCTCTGGCTGTCCCTCGCAGTCGGAGCACTGCCGCTTTGCGCCGCCACCAAGGCGGAGGAAAAAGCGTTTCAAGAAGCCACCCTGGCCTATGACGGCAAAGCCTGGCCGCGCGCGGAACGTGAGTTGGGCGCGTTTGTCGCCAGGTTCCCCGCCTCCGAATTCCGGGCCGAGGCGCTCCTCTTGCAGGCCCAGTCGCGCATCCATCTGGGCAACTTCGCCGGGGCCATTGCCCTCCTGAACACCGGCCGCGGTTCCGCCGGACGCTTTGCCGATGAATACCTGTTCTTCCTCGCCGAGGCCCGGTTCCAAGGCGGCCAGTTTCAGGCGGCGGCGGACTCCTACGCCACCTTCGGCAACGCCTTCACCAACTCCGCCCGGCTGTTGGATGCCACGGTCGCCGAGGCGGCCGCCCGCTCCAGACTGAAACAATGGCCGCGCGTGGTCGACTTGTTGGCGGACCCCAATGGCCGCTTCCAATCGCTCGCCGCCGCCAGCCCCGGACTCGAAGCTTCCGTGCGCGGACGCTTCCTGTGGTGCGAAGCCCTGATCGCGCAGGAAAAATTTGGGGACGCCGCTCAAGCCTTGGAACCGCTCGTCAGCCAGCCGCTCGACAGCAAGCTCGCCTGGCAGCGCGATTACCTCCGCGCCAGAATATTTCTCGCGCAGGACCAGCTGCCGACGGCGCTGGCGTTGACCACAAACCTGAACCGGCTGGCCGCCGACGTTTCCCCGCTGCTCGCCGAGGGTCGCGCACTGCAGGCCGGCATCCATGAGGAGCTCGGCCAGACCGAAAGCGCCATCGCCGCGTGGCAGCTGAATCTGGACCCCGAAATTCCCGCGGAACGTCAGCGCGAAGCGTTGTTGCGCGTGGGTGACTTGTTGATCCATCTGAACCGGCTGAGCGAAGCCGCCACCACGCTGGCCGTGTTCACCGCGCAGAACACCAACGATGTCGCGACGGATGTGATCAACCTCACCATCGGCGAGTTGCGCCTGCGCGAATCCCTCGTAACCAACGGCACCCCCGCCGCCAGTCTGCTGCTTTCGGCTCAGGAAGCATTCGACGCCGTCCTCAGCCGACCCACCGCGCCGGATGTCGCGGGCCGGGCCTACCTGGGACGCGGCTGGTGTTTGTGGTTGAGTGACCGCGTCAACGAGAGCGCCAGCGCCTTCACTGCCGCAACGGAAAAACTACCACCCGGCCTCGACCAGTCCGTCGCCCGCTTCAAGCTGGCCGATGCACAGGCGCGTCAGGGCGATTGGCCCGCTGCCTTGAACAACTATCAGCTGGTTTTGGCCGCGGCGGCGGGTTCTCCGCTCGTGCGCAGCGGTCTCGTGGAGAGTTCGCTGTACCAGATCCTCAAGTCCGCGCGCGAAGTGAATGACAACCAGGCCGCCAACGAGGCGATGGCGCGACTGCTCGCCGATTATCCCGGCGGCGCCTTGATCGAGCCCGCGCTGGTTCTCTTCAGCCGCGAGGGTGAAACCCGCGCCAACCCGGCGGAGCGTCGGGACTTGCTGGAAGCCTTTCTCCAGCAATCACCCGGGTCAAAACTGCGCGCGGGCGTCCGCCTCGCCATCACCCGCACCTTCGAGCAGGAGCAGAACTGGACCGCCGCCGCCGCTGCCTACGAGTCGTGGCTGACCGATTATCCCGATGAACCGGCACGTCCGCGTGCTGAGTATCTGCTCGCCCTGGCCACCGCCCGCACCGGCGATGAGACCAACGCGCTGGAGCGCTTCACGCGGTTCATCGCCAACCATCCCGGCACCGAATTCACTCCCCTCGCCCGCTGGTGGATGGCCGATCACTACCTGCGGCAGGAGGAATTCATCAAGGCGGAGACCGACTATCAGCTCGTGTTCAAGCAGCATCCCGACTCGCCTTTGCGGTTCGAGGCCCAGTTGATGGCTGGGCGCGCCGCGCTCGCCCGTGGGGCGCTGAAGGAGGCCGTGGACTACTTCACGGCTCTCATCAACGACGAGAGGTGTCCCCCGGGCGTTGAGGCCCGGGCCTATTTCGCCTACGGCGACGCGCTCATGTCCGCGACGGATTACGAGACGGCCCGGCAACCCTTCAGCAAGATCCTGCAACTGTTCCCCGACGAACGGATCGCTCTGCTGGCGCAGGTCAAAATCGGCAACTGCTTCCTGCAACTGGGTGGACTCAACCCCACCAACGCGCTGGAGAACTACAACCTCGCCACCAACGCCTACTGCCGCGTCCTCACCGCAACCAACCATCTTGAGTTCGCCGATCGGGCCGAGGCCGAGGTGGGCTTGGGGCTGGCCCTGGAGCGGCAGGCCAAACTGCTCAATGGCACCAACGGCCCCGCATTGCAGCAGGCCGCGATGGAGCATTACTTGAACGTCATCTACGGCAGCGCCCGCCGGGAGGACGAACCCACCGACATGTTCTGGGTGAAACGCGCCGGACTGGAGGCCCTCACGCTGGCGGAATCCGTGCAGGCCTGGGAAAAAGTCGGGCCGCTGTGCCGGACCCTCGCCGCCCAGCTGCCCTCGCTCCAGTCGCAATTGGACAAACGCCGGGAGCGCGCCGAGGAAGAGTTGCGAAAAACCTCCGATTGAGTGCGTTGACACCCGCGTTCACCGCGTTACTTTGCCTTGGAAGTTGTCATGGAAACGAACACCACCATTCAGCCCGTCGTTGAGATCACCGAAGCCGCCGCCGCCGAGGTGCAGTCCATGCGCGCCAAGCCCGGGAACGAAGGCAAGCACCTCCGCGTCTATGTGGAACAGGGCGGCTGCTCCGGGATGCAATACGGCATGACCTTCGACGAGCCCCGCGACCGCGATCAACGCACCGAGATGCACGGCGTGACGCTGTTGGTGGACGACTTCAGCGCCCAATACCTGCGCGGCACCGTGGTGGATTTCAGTGATGCCCTGACCGGCGGCGGATTCAAACTCACGAATCCCAACGCCAAGCACAGTTGCGGCTGTGGCAAATCATTCGAGGTGTAGGCCGCAAGACCGCACCGGAAAACGGGCCGTTCCGTGCGATGCGGAGCGGCTTTTTTGTCGTCTGAGCCACGCTTGACCCCCCTCCCGCACGGACCTAAAGTCCTCCCGTCCATGGGGAGCCTCTTTGAGTGAGGCTGAGAGGTCCGCTGCAGCGGACGACCCTTTGAACCTGATCCGGGTAATGCCGGCGTAGGAAAGCGAACCTTCTTCCGCCCTCCCCCGCATCATCTATGGCGGCGGTCTATGACCGCCGAACCATGCGACGCTCACAGAACGCCGCAACAACCAAGAACCAGTTTATGATCGCGACCAAAGAATCGTTCGAACCGCACAGCAGCGAACAGCTCCCCGCCAGCAAGAAGATCTACGTCCAGGGCACGTTGCACCCCGGCGTGCGCGTCCCCATGCGCGAGATCGAGGTCACGCCCACGAAGTCCTACACCGGCGCGGTCACGCCGAACGATCCCGTGCGTGTGTATGACTGCTCCGGGCCGTGGGGCGATCCCGCGTTCACCGGCACATCCGAGCAGGGTCTGCCCGCCTTGCGTGCCACGTGGATTCGCGAGCGCGGCGATGTCGAAGAGATCGACGGCCGCGAAGTGAAGCCGCAGGACAACGGCTATCTCTCCGGCAAGCACGCCGAATACGCCAGCAAGGCGGAGAAGAATCGCCTCGTGGAGTTCCCCGGGCTCACCTCGCAACGCCGCCGCCCGCTCCGCGCCAAGGCGGGCAAAGTAGTCACGCAACTTGCCTACGCCCGCGCTGGCGTCATCACGCCCGAGATGGAGTTCATCGCCATCCGCGAGAACCTGGGCCGCGCACAGATTGCCGAGATGTCGAAGGACATCGTTCGCAACGACCTAAACAAACAGCACGCCGGCTCTTCCCAGCTCGGCCAGAGCCCTTACACGCCCGGCATTTTCAATCGTTTCCCGCAGCGCATCCCGGCGCAGATCACCCCCGAGTTCGTCCGCTCCGAGGTCGCCGCCGGCCGCGCCATCATCCCCAACAACATCAACCACCCCGAGTCCGAGCCGATGATCATCGGGCGCAACTTCCTCGTGAAGATCAACG
>JAFMIX010000177.1 GCA_017853785.1 Verrucomicrobiales bacterium | reverse complement strand
GCAATGCCGAGGCGAAATTCGCCGCCAGCTACCTCAAGCGTGCCAGGTGCGACCTCAAGCAGGTCCGGTTCGTCGTCCACCCGACCAATCGCGGCTGGACCCGCGACAGCGGGCCGATCCATGTGAAGCGCAAGAATGAAAAGGCCATCGTCCATTTCCATTTCAACGCTTGGGCCAAGTATTCCAATTGGCAGCTCGACACGAAAGTTCCCGAGACGGCGGCGAAGGTCTTGCAGCGCCCGCTGTTCGACGCGCAGTTCAAGGGCCGGCGATTCACCATTGAAGGCGGCGGCATCGAGGTGAACGGCCGCGGCTCGTTGCTTACCACCGAGGAATGTTACCAGCATCCGACGATTCAAGTGCGCAACCCCGGCATGACTCAGGCGGAATACGACGCGCAGTTCAAAAAATATCTCGGCGTGAAGAACGTCCTCTGGCTCGTCGCCGGTCCGGTCGGCGACGACACCCACGGCCACATCGATGACATCTGCCGCTTCACCGACCGCAAGACGCTCGTGCTCATCCGCGAGAAGAACAAACGCGACATCAACTACAAGCCGCTCGAAGAAAACTGGGAGCGCATCAAGCACCTGCGCCTCGAAGACGGCTCGAAGCCCGAAGTCGTCGCGCTGCCGATGCCCGCGCCGCTGCACTACAAGAACTGGCGGTTGCCGGCGAGCTACGCCAATTTCTACATCTGCAACGCCTGCGTCATCGTGCCCACGTTCAACGACCCGAACGACCGCGTCGCGCTCGGCATCCTCGGCGAACTGTTCCGCGACCGTCCGGTCGTCGGCATCCACGCCGTCGACCTCGTGCTCGGCTTCGGTTCGTTGCATTGCCTGACCCAGCAAGAACCGGCGTAGCCGTGCTGGTTAAGCCCGGAAAACCCGGGGCGCAAAAATCCGTTAACGTTAGATTCCGCTGCGGGGCGTTCGCACTATCCTATCACCAGCACCCTGCAAACCGCCGTGCGATTGCTCGCGCCGCATTACGCGTTAGTATTTTCCCCGGGGCATCAACCGGCAAAACTCCCACTTGTGTCCTCAAGCTTTTATGATATACATGGTGGCCTTGATGAAAGCGTATGCAATTCAAGTGGCCACCAGCGGTTTGATCGGCACTGATATTGCAAGTACGGGGCGGTTCGGTGGCAGTCCGAAAAGCCGCCAAAAACAGTGATCATGAAGCAAAACAGCATAAAACAGCAGCCTTTCAGCCCGTCCGGGGTTCTGTTTGGCGGCACCACCCAATATCTGGGGCGCAACCAAAACGCCACCGCAATCGTCTTGCGGGCGCGGTTGGGTGTTAACTCCATGCAGCCGGCTTCGAGGGTGGTCCAATTCCGCTAGAGAGAAACCAAGTAATGAGTATGAAAATGATTAGAATCTTATTGTTGACCGTCCTGTTTGCGGCAATGACCTTGATAACAAGTTCTGCCCGGGCGGCTATTGCACCGACCTCCGTCACCGTTGGAGCTCAATCGAATTCATTGACTTTTGGGACGGTTGGTTCTGTGACATTCCCAATCACTGTGGCTGGCTCGGGAAGCGGCACTTTGACCGTGAGTGTTAGTGGTCTTCCAGCAGGAGCGACTTTTTCTCCGGCTTCCTCCGCAACCAAAACATTTACCTTGACGATCACCAGTGCAACCACAACCCCGGCCGTCACGTCCAATTCATTCACGGTGACCTGCACCGATAACGGCAGTGCCAGCGGAAGTGGGTCTCTCACCATCAACAAGCAGACGCCGCTGGTATCAACGGCATTTTCAGGCACGGCGATCACCTTTGGTCAGACATTGGCAAGTTCAACGCCGGGCGGTGCGCTCACCAATTCGGCGGGTGCGTCCGTTGCCGGCACGTTCGTTTTTGCCAATACCGGCATCGCGCCGAATGCGGGCAGCACAAACGTGTCGGTAATCTTCACGCCGTCCGCCTCGACCAATTATAACAACGTGACGAACACGGTGACGGTGACGGTGAACAAGCGGACGCCGACGTTGACGGCGCCCTCGGCGACGGCGATCACCTTTGGCCAGGCGTTGAGCGGTTCGAGTTTGAGCGGCGGCGCGGCGACCAACGCGGCGAACAATGCTTCGGTGGCGGGGAGTTTTGCGTTCACCAGTCCGGCCACGACGCCCAATGCGGGAACAGCGAGCCAGTCGGTGACGTTCACGCCGACGGACACGGCTAATTACAACAGTGCGACGACGACGACAAGCGTGACGGTGAACAAGCGGACGCCGACGTTGACGCTGACGGCGAGTGCAATCACCTTCGGGCAGACGCTGGCGAATTCGAGCTTGAGCGGCAGCGCGGCGACGAACGCTGCGAACGGCGCGGCGGTTTCTGGCACGTTCAATTTTGTAAACACTGGCATCGCGCCGAATGCAGGTTCGACGAACGTCTCGGCGTTCTTCACGCCGACGGACGCGGCGAATTACAATAACGCCACCAACACCGTGACCGTGACCGTCAACCAAGCCGGCACGGCCCTCACGGTGACTTCATCAATCAATCCCTCCGGTTTCACCACCAACGTCACCTTTACCGCCACCCTCCCGGCGGCGGCTACTGGTAACGTGATTTTCAAGACCAACGGCTTCGCGTTGCCCTCGGCGCCCATCTCCAGCGGCACTGCCACTGCGACCACCACGTTGCTGCCGCGCGGCACGAACACCATCACCGCGGAATACGCGGGGGACGGCAATTACCTTGGCAGCACCAACAGCCTCGCCGGCGGGCAGGTCGTCACCAACCGTCCGCCCGTCGCGGGCAACGCCACCTACACGCGCGCGACCGGCACGGGCTTGTTCATCAACATCGCCAACCTGCTCACCAACGTCACGCAGCGGGCGGCGGATCATGTTGTCACCTTGAGCAGCGTAGGCAGCGGCAGCCAAGGTGCGACCATCACCATCAGCGGTTCGTCCATCCGCTACGCGCCGCTCCCTGATCATAATGCGAATGACAGCTTCACCTACACCGTCAGCGATGGTCAGGGCGGCACGGCCACCGGCAATGTCGCGGTGAACCACAAGTCAGTGACGGGCCAAAATTCCGGCGCAGTCACCGTCACCGCCAATTCAGTGACGTCCCGGTTTGCAGGCGTGCCCGGCTGGACCTATTACGTGCAGCGCTCGACCAACCTCAGCGTCGGCGCCGGCTGGGTCTCGATCAATACGAACCTCGTGCCATCCACCGGCCTGATCACCAACGTGGACAACTTCACCGATCTCGGCGCGCCGCCCGCATCGGCATATTACCGAATCTTCCTGCAATAAGCCTGAACCCAACCAAAAACGATTATGCAAACCAACTTTTTCTCCAGGCTGCTGCTGGCCACCGCGATCACCCTGACGCTCGCCTCCTCGGCGCGCGCCACGCTCTACAGCTACACCAACGTCATCAACGAGGTCATCCCTGATGGTAATCCGACCGGCTATCAATCGGAGATCACCACCAGCGGGCTGACCGGCAACGGCGGCACCGACATCGGCAGTGTGTCGGTGGAGCTCAATTTCGACCATCTCACCAGTGATGGTTTCATCGGTGACCTCTACGGCTACCTCGTATTCGTCTCTGCCGATGGCAGCACGACCCAATCCATCCTGCTGAACCGCGTGGGTCGGACCGACGCGAGCGGCTTCGGCTACGAATCCACCGCCACGAGCATTACCCTCACCGGCGATCTCGGCGGCGGCTATACTGACATTCATGGCGTGTCCACTTGGACCAGCGGCGGCACCTATCTGGCGGACGGTCGCACCGTCAGTCCGGACGCAAATTTCTCCGGTTCGACCTCCACCGCGGGGCTCGACATTTTGAACGGGCATAATGCAAACGGCACGTGGACGTTGTTCCTCGCGGACTTCACCGAAGGCAATGGCACCAGCACCCTGACCAGTTGGGGGCTCACGATTGATGTCGTGCCCGAGCCGACAACCTGGGCGCTGGTCGCGTTCGGCACTATTGCCGGCGTGACGCTGGTGGCCCGGCGGCGGGCTGCGATGCCGAAGATGGTCGCTCCAGCAAAGAAATAACAGCCGGGCGGTTTCTGGAACGGATACGCTCCTTTGGGTGGATTTCACCAAGGAGTCCTTTAACGCCGGCCCTGAAGTTGGCCGGCGTCACTTCCCGCGGGCTGCTTCGATCAGATCCCAGAATTTGGGATTCTCCTGCAAGGCTTCGTCCTCTTGCGCGTTCAAGCCCGAGCGGAACAGAAAATCCTTCAGCGTATGCCGGCTCAGGATGCGGTGGATCACCAGCCCCAGATCGTGCCGCTCAAAATAAACGCGGTAATCCCCCACGCGGAAGCGGTGCAGCGTCCGGCCCGAGCGTTGCAGTTCGCCGAAGCGCTCCAGTTCCGTGCTCTGCACCTGTCGCGGCAGGCCGCGGAATTCCCCCAGGATCTCCAACTGCAGTTCCTTGGGCATCCGCGCCAGTTCCGCCGCGCTCGTCGGGTTGAAGATGATTTGAAAAGGTTGCATAGTGTTGCTCGGCTTGCGGCTGCAGTTTTCCGCTGCAGCATTGGTAGCGCGTACGGGAATCGAACCCGTCCCTCGGCCTTGAGAGGGCCATGTCCTAGCCGATAGACGAACGCGCCAAACCTAAATCCGCGCCATGCTACCGCCATCCCCCGCGCTGTCAATCATCGGATGCGCCACCGGGCCGCGCCGCACCGGCTGCGGCGTCCTGCTTCAGCAGATGCGCGGCAACTGCTCGCCGCTCGCCATGTCGAGGATGCGCCGCGCGCCGATCTTCCCCTGGAGCAACACCCTCGCGGGCTTTTCGCTTGTCACCTGGCCGATAACCACCGCGCCTTTGCCGTGGGGCATCCCGCGCATCACGGCCACCGCCCGCTCGGCCTCGCGCTCGGGGATGAACGCGGCGAAGCGGCCTTCGTTCGCGACTTGAAAGACGTCGAGGCCGAGGATTTCGCACGCGGCGTGGACGTCTTCGCGCACGGGCACGCGCTGTTCCTCGACGACCATCGTCACGCCGGCGGCTTCGGAGATTTC
>JAFMIX010000176.1 GCA_017853785.1 Verrucomicrobiales bacterium | reverse complement strand
TCGCCTTTCTTTGCGCCGGGTTTGGCGTCGAAAAATTTCCGCGCGGCTCGGGCGGTAGCCTTCATCTTTTCGGCGGCGCGCTGGCGGACGCCTTCGGGCTTGCCGTCGCCCCAGACATCGGGGGGGAGGATGCATTGGTGGCGCTCATCGATGAGGTCGCAGATGGCCTGACCGACGAGGTGGGAGGAGATGGCGCGGCAGGTGAGGCCGTGTTTGGCGAGGAGCGCCCATTTCTTCCTGCAGTAATCGGGTTCGGCGAGCGCGCGGTCCACTTCGAAGTGGTCGCCCCAGCAGGCGAGCTCGACGCCGTCGTAGCCCATGGCTTTGACTTTGGGGGCGAGTTCGGCGAGCGAGAGGTCGGCCCATTGGCCGGTGAAGAGAGTGACGGTTCTTGGCATAAGCGTGATTAGTTTGGTTGTTCGGACGTGGGGAAAATTATTACCAAGCGGCGCCAATAAATCCAGCGAGAGAAATAAATTATGGAAGTTTTCCTTGAAGAAGGACGGCGGGAATCGGTATATCTAACGCCCTATCACCCCCGACTAATCATATCATCACCTTATGGATAACCGTCATAATAAAATCCTGTTCTGGGGCTGCTTTATCGCGCTCATCACCACTTCCTACGCTTTCATTAGCCGGATGATTTTGTGCGGCGGGCAATTCGTCACCGACTTCGGCCTGGACAAGGTGGCGGTGGGGCAGTTGCAGGGCGCGGGCATCTGGCCGTTCGGCATGAGCATCATCGTGTTCAGCCTGTTCATCGACCGTATCGGCTACAAAGTGGCGATGATTTTCTCGTTCGTTTGCTACCTCGCCTACACGGGGTTGGCGCTGATGGCTTACAGCACGATTCATGGCGCGGCTGGGGCGGATTTGCTGACGGCGCAGAAGCGTGGTTACGAATTGCTCTACTGGGGCAGTATCATTCTCGGCCTCGGCAACGGCACAGTGGAGGCCTACATCAACCCCGTGGTCGCCACGATGTTCAACAAGGACAAGAGCAAATGGCTCAACATCCTGCACGCGGGCTGGCCGGCGGGGTTGGTGATGGGTGGGTTGTGCACCATCGCGCTCGCGGGCGCCACGGATTGGCGGCTCACGCTCGGGTTGATCCTCATCCCGGCGGTCATCTTCTTCGTCATGCTGGTGGGGCAGACGTTTCCGCGCAGCGAGCGCGAACAAGCCGGCGTCGGCTACGTGGATATGCTCAAGGAACTCGGTGCGTTCGGCGCGCTGGTGGGTTTTGGCCTCGTGTTCGCGCAACTCGGTCAGGTGTTCGGTTGGAATACCAAGTTGGTCTGGGGGTTGACGGCGGTGGTGGTGCTCGCGTTTGCCGCGCTCACCAAATCGTTTGGCCGGTTAATTCTCGCGTTCCTGATCCTCATCATGATGCCGCTTGCCACCACGGAAATCGGCACGGACGGCTGGATCAGTTCGCTCATGGAAGCGCCGATGGCCGCTGCCGGCCACGAACCCGCCTGGGTGTTGGTCTACACCTCGGCCATCATGATGGTGCTTCGCTTCTTCGCCGGGCCGATCATTCACAAGTTCTCGCCGCTTGGCCTCTTGGCGGGCTGTTCGGTGCTAGCCATCGCCGGTCTGACGTGGCTCTCCAAAACCAACGGCGCAGGCATGGCCGTCATCTTTGCCGCCGCCTCGCTCTATGCGATGGGTAAAACTTTCTTCTGGCCCACGATGCTCGGGCTGGCTTCGGAACAATGCCCCAAGGGCGGCGCGCTCACGTTGAATGCCATGGGCGGCATCGGGATGTTGGCGGTCGGGATTCTGGGTTTTCCCTTTATCGGCTATCTGCAGGAATCCACCGCCACCGCGAAGTTGCAGGCGAGCAGCCCGGCGCTGTATCAAACCGTCACCATGGAGAAAAAATATCTGCTCGGTGATTACCACGCCATTGATCCGATCAAGAGTGCCGCTGTGACCGAAGCCGGCGCGGCAGAAGCCATCAAGACTGCGACCACCACCGGCCAGTTCAGCGCGCTGGGCAAGATGGCTTTCTTCCCCGCGTTCATGCTGGCTGGCTATCTCGCTTTGATCGCGTATTTCAAGACCAAGGGTGGCTATCGCCCGGTGGAGCTTGAGGGCTCTCCAGCTCCTAAAAATCACTGACCAAAAAAATTCCCGTCAATCTACTCTGAATAAATCCTACTCCCGTTCCTGGAATCGACGCCAGTTTCTCAAAACCGCCGCTGCCGCCCTCGCGCTGCCCACCATCGTGCCGAGTTCCGTCTTCGGCCAGAACGCCCCTTCCAACCGCATCACCCTCGGCGTCGTCGGCTGGGGGATGCAAGGCCCGGGCAACACCGGTTCTTTTCTTGCGCTGGAAGATTGTCAGGTGGTCGCCGCGTGCGACCTCGACAAAAAACATCTCAAATCCGCGGTTTCCGCCATCAACGATCATTACAAAAATCAGGACTGCAAAGCCTACGCCGACTACCGCGAAATGTTCGCCCGCAAGGACATTGACGCCGTCATGCTCGCCGTGCCCGACCACTGGCACGGCATCCTTGCCGTGGCCGCCGCGAAAGCGAAGAAGGATATCTACGGCGAAAAACCCCTCGCCCGCACCATCGCCGAACAGCAGGCTATCGTGCGCGCCGTCCAGCAAAACAAGGTCATCTGGCAGACTGGCTCGTGGCAGCGTTCGCAGGCCCTGTTCCGCAAGGCGGCTGAAATCGTCCGTAGCGGACACATCGGAAAAATCACCCGTGTCGAAGTGGGCTTGCCCGCCGGCCACAACGACTTTGCCCGCACCGCGCCCGAACTCCTGGAAAGACTCGGCAAGACCAAAGGCGACTGCGAACTGCTTGCCACCATTGTCCCCGGTTCGCCGGAATGGGAAAAAGTCGTCAGCGCCCCGCCGGAAGAACTGGATTACGACACGTGGATCGGCCCGGCTCGAATGGGGCCGTATGTCAAAACCCGCGTCCACATGAACTGGCGTTGGAACTACAACACCGGCGGCGGCCAATTGCTCGACTGGGTCGGCCACCACGTGGACATCGCCCATTGGGGCATGGACTGCGACAACTCCGGCCCCTCCGAACTCGAAGGCCACGGCGAATTCCCGGCGGTGAACGCCATCTGGAACACCGCCACCAAATACCGCATCGAAGCCAAGTATCCGAACGACATCACCATGATCATCGCTGGCGGCCACGATGATATCAGAGGCGGCACCAAGTGGATCGGCGCCGATGGCTGGGTGTGGGTGAATCGTAGTGGCTTTGACACCTCGAATCCCGACTGGAAAGCTGGCAAGAACCTTCCCGAAGAGATGCGCAAGGTGAAGCTCTACGAATCCGCCGGCCACCAGCGGAACTTTGTGGACTGCATCAAATCGCGCCAACCCACCATCACGCCTGTCGAGACCGCGCATCACTCCGCGATTCCCGGCCACCTCGGCCTCATCTCCATGCTCACGGGCCGCAAAATCCGTTGGGACGTGAAGCAGGAAGAGATCCTCAACGACACCGGCGCGAGCGAATTACTCTCCCGCCCCTACCGCGCCCCGTGGCAACTGGCGGCGTAAGACATTCCGTTCAACCACGAATGGACACGAATTTGCACGAATAAGTCGCCCGCGTTGCTATGCTGCGGATTCGTGTTTATTAGTGTTCATTCGTGGTTTCTTTTTGGCCGCTCTACTGCCAGTCAAACCACCCGTCGCGTTTGATGATCTCCACGATCTGCGCCGGCACCACCTTTTCCCACGCCGGAGCAGCACCCTGAATCAGCGCCAGCACGTTGTGCGGATAGATGGGCAGATAACGCTCGTTGTAGTTGCGGACGGTTTCGATGTGCCGGTTCTCCCGCAGTTGCGCGTAGAGGTGGCGCAGGTGTGGCGCTACCTCCATCGTCTCCGCCGTGATGAGTTTGCCCGTCTGCGGGTCGCGATATGGATAAACGTAAAGCTTCGTCGCCCCCTTGAACAACCGCCCAAGCGATTCCAGCAAGCCGCCTGCGAGATCCGTGTAATACTGCTCGTCAAAAAATCGTCCGCAAGCTGGGGATGCCCAGCGCGATGCCCTGCATCTTTTTCGTGTAATGCGAGAGATAACCCGCCAGCCGGTGATAGCGCAGAAAGTTTGAGATCGACCCCGTCTTGGCCAGTGCTCCGAGCGTGTCCCCGGGATCGAGAAAATCCCGGTGGCCCATCTTGGGGAAGGCAGTAGCTGCGCAATGTCGTCTCCATCAGCACCACCGGCGTCTCGCCTTGCGTCTGCGGCGACTTCTGGTGCGCGGTCATTTTGTCTGAATTCATGATTGTAAAGCGTCTGTTGGGTCCGCCCTCGACTCCCGCCCGCGCATTTTCTACCTTATCCGCGTGCGAAACACGCTCCGGAACAACATCACCCGCATTGTCGTCAAGCTCGGCACCGGCGTCCTCACCGACAGCCGCAAGCAGATCGACCCCGCCCAGCTCGAACAGATTGTCGGGCAAGTCGCCGCGTTGCGCGCCGCCGGCAAGGAAGTCGTCCTCGTCACCAGCGGCGCCGTCGGCGCGGGCATGGGCGCGCTCGGCTACGAAACCCGTCCGGCCGATCTCGCCATCAAGCAGGCCTGCGCCGCCGTCGGTCAGTCGCGGCTGATGGCCACCTATGAAAAACTTTTCGCCAAGCACAACCTCGTCGTTGCGCAGGTTCTCCTGACGCACGACGATCTGGAACACCACGAGCGCCACCTCGCTGCGCGCAACACGCTCGTCACGCTGCTCAAGCACGGCGTCGTGCCCATCATCAACGAGAACGACGCCGTCAGTTCTGCCGAGATCAAGTTCGGCGACAACGACAAGCTCTCCGCGCTCGTCGCCTCGCTGCTACCCGCCGACCTGCTCATCATTTTGACGACCGTGGACGGCGTCATCGAAAACTTTAGCAAGGCAAATCCAAAAACCATTTCCGTCATCGAACAGATAGACGAGCAGTTGGAGAAAATCGCCGGCGGCACGACCAGCGCCACGGCCGTCGGCGGCATGGCGTCCAAGGTGCAGGCCGCGAAAATCGTCATCCGCAGCGGCAT
>JAFMIX010000175.1 GCA_017853785.1 Verrucomicrobiales bacterium | reverse complement strand
GCGGGTTTGTAGCGGACGTAGAGCACCTTGGGCGTCTCGGGCGCGAAGAACAGGATGCGCGATTTGTCCGGAATGCAGAGGTATGCCTTGTTCAAGATCGTGCCGCCGAACGTGAAGCGTTTCAGGTAGCTCGCCTTGCGGTCGGTATAGGCGCAAGTGAACACTTTTTCGCGATCCGGCAGGCCGCAATAAAAGAGTTCCGGCCCGACGAACAATTTCTCCGGCAACTCCGTGACCTTGTAGGTGCCGTCCTTGAACACGAGCAGGATCTTGTCGAACTTGGTGCATTCCAGTTTGAATTCCTCTCCGCTCACCTTGTAACCGACGTAACCGCTCTCGCGGTCATAAGCGACCTTGAACGCCTTGAAAGCCACCGCCTTCACGTCCACTTCTTCGTGGCGGGCGGACTTGGTGGTCAGGCGCGGATACAACGGGCCGTATTTCTCCAGCAAGCCTTCGAGGTGGCCGATGACGTAGCGCGTAAGGCCCTTCAAATTTTTCCGCGTCTCTTCCAAGTCCGCCTTAGTCTTCTCCATCTCCTCGCGATGCTTGTTGATGTCGAACAGCGAAATCCGGCGGATGCGCACCTGCAACAGCCGCTCCACATCCGCGTCCACGATGTCGCGAACAAGCTCCTTCTTGAACGGCTTGAAACCATCATACACGGCGGCGAACACAGCTTCGTTCGTCTTGCATTTCTCGATGGCCTTGTAGATGCGTTCCTCGATGAAAATGCGTTCCAGCGTGCGGTAATGCAGTTCGTCGAGCAGGTTCTTCTCGCGCAACTCCAGTTCGCGCTTGAGGATGCGGACGAGTTGATCCGTGTTCTCGCGCAACACCTCGCTCACGGTCAGTTCCACCGGGCGATTGTCCTTGATGACGATGATGCGGCTGGAGATGGAAACTTCGCAATCGGTGAAAGCATACAGCGCGTCCACCAGCTTCTCCGCATCCACGCCGGACGGACACTTGATTTCGATCTCGACGTCTTCCGAGGTGAAATCGTTGATGGATTTCACCTTCAACTTGCCCTTTTGCACCGCATCTTCAATGGACGCGATGAGCGACTCCGTCGTGGTCGTGGGTGGAATCTCTTTGATGACGACAGTGGACTCGTCCTTGGTCTTGATCTTGGCGCGAACTTTGACCGTGCCCTTGCCATCCTGATAATCGCGCGCGTCCATCAGACCGCCGGTGGTGAAATCCGGCAGACACTTGAACGGCTGCTTCTTGAGGATCGCGATCTGCGCTTCGAGCAACTCCGGGAAATTATGCGGCAGAATGCGCGCCGCCAGACCAACGGCAATGCCTTCAGCACCGAGCATCAGCGTGAGCGGCAATTTGCAGGGCAGGGTGATCGGCTCTTTGTTGCGGCCGTCGTAACTCGGGATGAAATCCGTGATGGAATCGTTGAAAACTTCCGTGCGCGCGAGTTCCGTCAGCCGGCACTCGATGTAACGCGAGGCCGCCGCGGGGTCGCCGGTGAAAATGTTGCCGAAGTTGCCCTGGCCCTCGATGAGATAACGCTTGTTCGCCAGCACCACCAGCGCGTCGCCGATGGACGCATCGCCGTGCGGGTGATACTGCATCGTGTGACCGACGACGTTGGCGACCTTGATGAAACGTCCGTCATCCTTTTCATGCAACGCCCAGAGAATGCGCCGCTGCACCGGCTTCAAACCGTCCGCGAGATTGGGAATGGCCCGATCACGAATGACGTAGCTGGCGTAATCGAGAAAGCCGCGATCCACCCGCGTGTGCAGGCCGACCTCAAGCTGCTTCGGGTCGAACGGTTTGTGGCCGATGTTTTCCACCGTCTCGGCGACGATATGATCTGCGCCATTGCCATTGTCGGCGGCGGGCTTGGTTTCCGCTGGTTTGGCTTTTGCGCCTTCGATGGGCAATTCGGGTTGCCCGGAATCTTTGTTTTTCTTGGCTGACATTTTTGAGAATAAAAAAGTTTAGTCTTCCACCGGCACGACGAGGCTCCCCATGATGTAATCCTTGCGCTCAGGGGTGTTTTTACCCATGTAGAAATTGAAAATCGGGCCGGACTCGGCGCGCGGGGCGTATTCGACTTTGCTCAACCGCATCTCCTTGCCGATGAACTGCTGAAATTCCTTCGGGCTGATTTCGCCGAGGCCTTTGAAGCGCGTTATCTCCGGTTTGCCGCCGAGCTTGGTGGACGCGGCATCGCGTTCGGCTTCGCTGTAGCAATAGATTGTCTCCTGCTTGTTGCGCACGCGGAAGAGCGGCGTTTCCAGCACGAACACATGGCCGCTCTGGACGAGTTGCTCGAAAAACTTGAAGAAGTAGGTGATCATCAGATTGCGGATGTGCATGCCGTCCACATCCGCGTCGGTGGCGAGGATGACTTTCTCGTAACGCAGGCCCTCGGTGTTGTCCTCGACGTTAAGCGACTGCATGAGGTTGTACATCTCGTCGTTCTTGTACATCACGTCGCGCTTGAGATCCCAGACGTTGAGCGGCTTGCCCTTGAGCACGAACACGGCCTGATTGTTCACATCACGGCAGCTCGTGATCGAGCCGGCGGCGGACTGGCCTTCGCAGATGAAGACCATCGTGCCCTTGCCCTTTTCCTTCTTCTTGTCGAAATGGTTCTTGCAGTCCTTCAACTGCGGGATGCGCAGCGTGATCGCCTTGGCGCGTTCGCGCGCGAGCTTCTTCACGTTCTGCAATTCCTTCCGCAGCTCCTGCGTGTCCTTGACCTTCGCGATGATCGTCTCGGCGATCTGTTTGTTGCGCTGGAAAAAATGCAGCAACTCCTCACGCACGTTGTTCACGAGTTCGGTGCGGATTTCTGTGTTGCCCAGCTTGTTTTTCGTCTGTGACTCGAACATCGGGTCTTTCAGGCGGATCGCCACCGCGCCGACCATCGCCTCGCGAACGTCGTCGCCCTCGAACTTGCCGCCGCAATACTCGTTCACCGCTTTCAACAACCCTTCGCGGAACGCGCTCAAGTGCGTGCCGCCGTCGCTGGTGTATTGACCGTTGACGAACGAGAAGAACGTTTCGCCGTAGCGCGAATTGCTGTGCGTGAAACAGAACTCCAGAGTCTTGCCGCTGTAATGCAGCGGGGAATAAATCGGCTCGCTGCCGTCCGTGCCGAGTTCCTCCATCACCAGATCCATCAGGCCGTGGCGCGACTGAAACACCTTCGGCTCCGCGCCGGGCGTGTTGAGAATCAGCTTCAGGCCGGTGTTGAGGTAGCTGTAATGCCGCAGCCGGCGCTCCACGTATTCCAGCTTGAACTCGCTGTTCTTGAAGATGCTCTCATCCGGCTCGAACTCGATGAACGTGCCGTTCGGTTCTTTCGTCTTGCCGGTGTCCTCCTTCTTGAGCTTGCCGACCTTGAACTGCGCCTCAGCGAATTCCCCGTCGCGATGACTGCGCGCGATGAACGTCTTGGACAACGCATTCACCGCCTTCGTGCCCACGCCGTTCAAGCCGACGCTGAACTGGAACACGTCGTCGTTGTATTTCGCGCCCGTGTTGATCTTGGAAACGCAGTCCACCACCTTGCCCAGCGGGATGCCGCGCCCGAAATCGCGCACCGTCACGCGATTGCCGTCCAGACCGATGTGGACTTCCTTGCCGTTACCCATGATGAATTCATCGATGGCATTATCCACGACCTCCTTGAGCAGCACGTAGCAGCCGTCGTCGGGATGCGCTCCCGTGCCGATGCGCCCGATATACATGCCGGTGCGCAGCCGGATGTGCTCCAGCGAGGACAGCGTCTTGATCTTGCTCTCGTCGTAAACCGCTTTGGATTTTTCAGCCATAAAAATTCGTGGCGCAGAAGATGGGAGAAAACCGGGTGGGAGGAAATGCGAAAGTTAGGGCGGCGCGGAGCGCCGAGCCACTTGAGGGGGAACGCCCGCCCGCCCGCCGTCAGCCCGGCCTTGAATGAATCCTCACGCTGCCGCCGCGCGGCCCGCGAGGCGCTCGTGGCCCCAGCGCAGCATCCGCTCGGTGGCTTCCCAGTTCAGGCACGCATCGGTGATGCTCACGCCGTATTGGAGTTCGTCAACCGGCTTGGGGAAGGGTTGATTGCCCTCGTTCAGGTGGCTTTCGACCATCATGCCGATGACAGATTTGGTGCCGTTCACGCGCTGCTCGATCAGGCTGCGCCAGACGTCTTCCTGCCGGGCGTGCTTCTTTTCCGAGTTGGCGTGGCTGCAATCCACCATCATTACCGGGGGAAGCTTGTGCTTTACCAACGTCGCTTCGGCATCGGCGATACTGGCGGCGTCGTAATTGGTCCGCGCCCGCCCGCCGCGCAGTACGACGTGGCCGTCGGGGTTGCCGCTGGTGCGGACGATGCTCGTCGCGCCGTCCTGGTCCATGCCGAGAAAACTGTGGCGATGCCGCGCCGCGCCCATGGCGTCAATCGCCACCTGCAGGCTGCCGTCGGTGGCGTTCTTGAAGCCGACCGGCATGGAAAGGCCGCTGGCCATCTCGCGATGCGTCTGGGATTCCGTGGTGCGCGCGCCGATGGCGGCCCAGCTGACGAGGTCGGCGATGTATTGCGGCACGATGGGGTCGAGAAATTCCGTGGCGGTCGGCAGGCCCAAGCTGGCAATCTGCACCAGCAGACGGCGGGCGATTTTCAAGCCTTCCTCGATGTCTTCCGAGCCGTCGAGGTGCGGGTCGTTGATGAGGCCCTTCCAGCCGATGGTGGTGCGAGGTTTCTCGAAATAGACGCGCATCACGATCTCGAAGTGCGCCGCGAGTTCCTGCCGGAGTGCGTTCAGGCGTTGGGCGTATTCAAGCGCGCTCTTTTGGTCGTGGATGGAGCAGGGGCCGACGACGACAAGCAGGCGCGGGTCTTCCTGGCGGAGGATGCGGATGATGCGTTCGCGGCTCAACGCGATGGTGGCGGTGGCCTCGGGCGTGGCCGGAAACGCCGCCTTTACCGCGTTGGGCGATGAGAGGCGGACGATTTCGCGGATATGCAGGTCTTGCGTCTTGAACATCCCGGCCAGTATAGCGGGAGCAGGCGCGGGAAAAAGAAATATCATTCTTGAA
>JAFMIX010000174.1 GCA_017853785.1 Verrucomicrobiales bacterium | reverse complement strand
CGGACATGAGGTAGCAGGATTCCACCTCGTCGAACTTGCTGATGCGCTCGGCCAGCCGGTTGAAGCCGCCGCCGCGCTCGGGCGTGATGCGCACCTCGATGACGGCGCGCACCGTGCCGGAATCTTCATGCGAAAGGTTCAGCACGGGGCGGAAACCGAGCAGCACACCTTCCTTCTTCAAGGCGTCGAGCTGGGCGTTCAAATCAGCTTCGGACAGCTTGAGGATCTGCGCCATCTGCGCGGTATTCAGGCTGCCGCCTTCGAGCAAAAGTTTGATGAGCGGTGTCATAGCGGGTGCAGTTTCGCATAAATCCCGGGCAAATCCATGATTTTTATGGCGGGCGGCGCAACAACGGCGGCGGCCTTAAGCGCGCAAAACCGCCGCAAACCGCAGCCCGCGCGTGCTGACGCGGAGTCCGGCAAACCCAAATTCCGCCATCACGGCCTCGTAGATCACCGCGCCGGTCAGGATCACATCGGCACGCTTGGGCGGCAGGCCGGCGAGTTGCCGGCGTTCGGTCAGCGGCAGACTCCAGAGCCGTTCGACGTGGGCGCGTAAATTGGCGGCGCTCAGGCGCACGGCCTCGATGCGGTCGCGGTCAAAGCCGGCGAGTTGCGCCTCCAGGCGCGCGAGGATCGTGGCCGTGCCGCCCGTGCCGACGAGTTGGATGTGGTCGAATTTGAGTTCGTAGCGGATTTCGGCGGCGAGTTGGGGGCGGACTTCCCGCCGGAGAAATTGTTGCAGCTCGGCGCGGCAGGCGGTGAGTTCGGCCGGTGCGGGCGGATCGCTGACGGGAAATTTCTCCAGCAACCGCACGACGCCGAGCGGGAAGCTGTGGCTGAAATCCTTGCGGGCGCCGTGGCCGAGGATGAATTCGGTGCTGCCGCCGCCAACATCGAGCAGGAGCAGCGGCTGGCGCGCGAGTTCGGGGTCGCTGGTGACGCCTTGGAAAGCCCAGTCGGCTTCCTGCGCGCCGGAGATGATTTCCACGGCAAGGCCGGATGCGGCGGCGATGGCCCCGGTGAGGTCGCGGGAATTTCTGGCGTCGCGCGCGGCGCTGGTGGCGATGACGTGGATGGTTTCCGCACCGAGCTGACGCGCGGCGGCGGCAAAATTTCTCACCGCCACGGCGGTCTGCGCAATGGCATCGGGCTGCAGCTGGTGGGTATCGTAGAAACCGCGCCCGAGGCGGGTCTGCTTGCTGTCTTCCAACAGCGGATGCACCTCGGTGCCGGCGACGGCAGCAACGAGGAGCTTCACAGAGTTCGTGCCGATGTCGATGACGGCGCGGGTGGTCGCGGACGGGGATGGGGGATTGAAATCAGAGGCTGGAGCGATGCTGGGTTTGCCATCCTCCATAATCAGTCTTCTATCCTCGGGGTTCACTTCGTCGTGAGCACGGCGCTGATCTTCTTTTGGAGCGAGGCGGTGACTTCATCCACGGCGCGGCTGCCGTTGACGATGGTGAAGCCGTAGGTGCACTGCATCCGGCGGAAGGTGGCCTGCATGGCGGTCTGATATTTCAGGAAGCTGTCGAAGACGTCGCGGGACAGGCCGAGGTCCATGCCGCTCTCCCAGTAGTCGAGCATCGCATTCTTGGAGAGATTGCGCTGCACGAGTTCCTCGGGCGGAACCTCGAGGTAGAAAACGGCGTCCGGCTGGAGCGCCATGCCGTAGAGATTTTTCAACCATGCGGCGTCCATGCCGCGCACGAGGTCGCGCGCCATGAGCGTGTAGATGTAACGGTCGGCGAGCACGATGAACCCGGCGCGCAGCGCGGGCAAGATGGTGTTCTCCAACTGGTCGGCGAAGTCGGTGGCGTAGAACAGGGAGAGCGTGGTGCGGCTCAGGATGTTTCCGTTCTGTGCCTGCTCCAGTTCCGCGCTGACGAGATTGGATCGCTTGAGGCCCACCTGCACCGTGGCGTGGCCGAGGGTCTCGAGCCAGTTCACCAGCGCGGCGATCTGGGAGGACCGGCCCGAACCATCCGCGCCCTCAACGACGATGAGTTTGCCGGCGAGGTCGTCCAGTTGGACGCCGGGGATGCCATGGCCGAAGAATCGGCGCTGGCTGACGGAGGGCACGGCCCCGGGTGTGCGGTGGCTTTTTTTCATGCAGCGGAATCCTCCTCCGTGCCGGCGGTGGTCTGGGGCTGCACTGGCGGCGGCAGCGGCAGCGGACTGCGCCGGCGGAATTCATCCAGGTCGATCTGCTCGCTTACGATCCGGCGGGCGATGGCCTGCTGGGTCTCGATACGCTGATTGGCATCCATGATGGTGAATTTGAATTCTTCGCTCATCGCCAGATACTGTTCGAGGATGCGACCCTGAAAGATACGGAAACTTTCGTAGGGATCGGACGAGAGGCGGAGATCCATGCCAGCCTCAAAGAATTTCAACTTGGGCCGCCCGTCAAGGATGCGGTTCAGCGATACTTCCAGGTCCGCCCGAAAGAAGAACGTGAGGTCAGGCCGCGCCGCGAAACTATAAATCCCCCGCACCCAGTCCGGCGGACAGCCGCGGGTCACGTCACGCGCGAACGCGGTGAAAATGTAGCGGTCGCACAGCACGACATAGCCGGCGCGGAGCAGCGGCAGCAGATGGCGCTCGTAGCGGTCGGCAAAGTCGGTGGCGTGGATCAGGCTGAACGTGGTGGGCGTGAGCAGCTCGCGCTTCTTGCCCTTGCTGGTGGCGGACTTGACCAGATCGGAGGAGTTCCATTCGCTGAAATAGACTTTGACGCCCTCGGCCTCGAGCCAGCGCTTGAGCAGGTAAATCTGCGTGGACTTGCCCGAGCCATCGAGGCCTTCGACGGCGATGAGGCGTCCGGGAAAACCGAGTTGCGCAAATGTTTTCATCCTGTGCGCCAACAACCTAAACCTTCGACGAAGGGCAAAACAACCTTTTTCCCGCCGCCCTTCCCGCAAAATCATGCTCCCCAAACGCTTTGGTCCGGTTCACACTATGCAACGTTCAACATGCCTCACACGGTTCCAGACTCCCAACTCGTCCGCCGCGCCAAAGCTGGCGAACTCGCCGCATTTGAAGAACTGGTCTCACGGCACGAGCGGCAGATTTACACGCGCGCCTTCCGCATCCTGCAAAATTCACACGATGCCGAGGATGTGACGCAGCAGGCGTTTTTGAGTGCGGTAGAAAATCTCGGGCAGT
The DNA here is from genome assembly GCA_017853785.1 of Verrucomicrobiales bacterium. GTDB lineage: Bacteria > Verrucomicrobiota > Verrucomicrobiia > Limisphaerales > JAFMIX01 > JAFMIX01. Next base: position 1,897 of record JAFMIX010000174.1, on the reverse strand, counting down.
TCCGCGAGGAATCGAGCTTCGCGACCTGGCTTTATCGCATCGCCACATTTGCCGCGCTCAAACTCATCCGCAAACGCAAGGGGCTAGACACCATTTCGCTCGAGGCCGCCACCGAACCACAGGAGGATTACGCTTCCATTCCGCATCCCGAATACATCGCGGACTGGAGACAATCGCCGGAACAGCTTGTCCACCGCCATGAAACCCGGCAGTTGCTCGATGACGCGCTGGCGCAACTCGATGAAAAACACCGTCTGGTCTTCGTGCTGCGGGATGTGGAGGGATTGTCTGTGGCCGAAACTGCCGCCACGCTGGAGTTGAGCGAGGCGAATGTGAAGGTTCGCCTGCTCCGCGCCCGGCTGCAGTTGCGCGAGCAATTGACGCAGACGTTGGGCAACCCCGCCCGCCGCCTCGTCCACGAACATCATCACCATTGATTTGTAACCTTTGCCGCCGTCGCGGCTCAAACCCATTAACGACGCATGAAGTGCGAAGAACTATTGAAGCTGCTGAACGAATACGTGGACGGCACGGTGGACCCGGCCATCTGCACGGAGTTCGAGCAGCACATGGCGGGCTGCAATCCCTGCCAGGTGGTCGTGGATAACATCCGCAAGACCATCACGCTCTACAAGAATGGCCAACCGTGCGAATTGCCGGTCGAATGTCGCGACCGCCTGCACGCCGTACTACGAGAGCGCTGGAACCAAGCGCCCCCGGCAAAATAATTTCGGAATCACGATTATGAAATGGACATTGATCTTGGCCGGCGTCTTGGTGTTGGTGGTGTTTTTTAAGCTGAAAGCCGCCCCGGAATTATCTGCGGAAGCCGCCCGGGAAAAGCTGCGGCAAGGCGCGCGGCTTATTGATGTGCGCACTCCGGCGGAATTTGCCAGCAACCGCGTCTCCGGTGCGGTCAACATCCCGCTCGCTGTCGTGACGAATGAGTTACCGCGGCAGATTTCCGACAAGGGCGCGGTGTTGTTGCTTCATTGCCGCAGCGGACGCCGCAGCGGCATCGCCGAAAAAGAACTCCGCGCGCTGGGTTACACCAATGTCTACAACATCGGCTCATTCGAGCAGGCGCAGAAGATCGCTTCTCCCCGCTGATTTTCCCGGCGACCGGATGGTTGCCGGAGTTTTGTAACCTTTTGGCTGTTCGCGGCTCAGTGTGAGCAGAAGGTTATGATTCTGAAAATCATCATAAGCGTGATCGCCGGCGGCGGTCTGGGCTTCGACTATGCCAAGCTCGTCGGGTGCGCCTCGGGCGCGTTTCCGCGCACCAGCAACCCGTGGATCGCCACGGTTTACGGCGCGGTGCTCGGCGTGCTGATTGCGACCAGTTTCAAATGACCCAACCAAAAACCCACCAAAGAAAAATTATGAAAACGCAAATGATCATCCGCCGCTTCGCCGGCACATTCATCCTCGCCAGCCTCCTGCTCGCGCACTATCACAGCCAAAACTGGCTCTGGGTCACCGCGTTCGTCGGGTTCAACCTCCTGCAATCGTCCTTTACGAACTTCTGTCCGCTCGAAACCATCCTGAAAAAGCTCGGCGTCGCCGGCAATTGTTGCGCCTCGGAAAACAGCGAAGCCGCCTGCTGCGGCGGCGACAAACACTGAAGCATCGGCCCACATGAAACAACGCATCCAACTCTTCACCACGCTCGCCGCCGCCGCGCTGTTCGCCGTCGGCTGCGGCCGCAAAACCGACCGCATTGCCGCTGAATCGCTGCCCACCGCGACCGTTCGCGCGCAAGTCGTCGCCAGCAAGACGCGCGTCGCCACCGAGGATGTCGTCGGCACGGTGCGCGCGGAGTTGCGCTCCGTCATCGAGGCGAAGGTCAGCGGCAAGATTGAACAGATGCTCGTCGTGCCCGGCCAGAAGGTGAAGC
>JAFMIX010000173.1 GCA_017853785.1 Verrucomicrobiales bacterium | reverse complement strand
GTCCGTCAGATCCGTGCCGACAGGTTGTTCCACGGCAATTTCCGCTGCGGCGCCGGCTTCCACCGAACCAATGTCCACCTGCAACCCCGAGAACCGCGGCAGACCACGCTGGTCAGTGTTATAAGGCGCCGCCCCGGACTGAGCCAGAGCGCTGGAATAGTCAATAACTTGCTGCAAGGTCCAGATACCTCGCGGCGAATAATAAATATAATAACTGTTGTAATAAACGGAATACAGCGTGTTGTAGACGGTTTGGTAGTAGGTGGCGGCGTTATTGCCCGCGTCAATGGCCGGTGAACCGGGTAACGGCGTCATTGTCTGGGTAAGGCCTCCGTTGTTGCCCAATGGGCCAAGTTGGGGATTGTTGAATCCGACCTTATTGCCATTGACGCCATTGACCAGTCCACCGCCGGTGCCAATCAGGTTGTTCACACTGCCCGCGACGGCCGTGCCAGTGATATCCAGGGGTGATCCACCCGCGGTGTTGCCGGAGACGATGGTGTTCTTAAGCGTGAGGGTGTTCGTGCCGGTGCCGGGCTTCAGGTAAATCGCCCCCGGCTGACCCGCCGTGGCGACCTGATTGCTCGCTACGGTGCAATTGTAAAGCGTCGCGGCAGTAGTAGTCCCAGTGTTAGCAAAGATACTAATCGCCGATCCAACTCCGCTGGTGCCGACGTTGCCGCTGAACGTGGAGTTGATGGCGGTCAGGGTGGCGTTGCCTTCCAAGCGCAGAGCGTCACTGTTTCCGTTGCCGCTGATGGTGCAGCCGTTAAGGCCGGCGGTCTGGGCATAAACATAAATGGCCGACACATTGCCGCAAACGTTGCCGGACACGGTGCTGTTATTCATGGTGAGTGAACCAAAATAGGAGGCGAGCGCACCAGCTGTGGCGGCCGATTGATTGCCAACTAATCGGCAGTTGTTGAGTGTCAGATTGCCTAACGATAATATGCTTCCCCCATTTCCAGAATACGTAGTTCCAACCCCGTTACCATTGGTGAGAGTCAACGAAGTCAACACCACGGTGGTTCCACTCGCCACCTCGAATATCCGGCCATTGTGATTGCCGTTGATGGTGATGCCGCCGGGCAGGGCCGAGGCATTAATGGTGAGGTTCTTATCCAGTGCGATCTGTCCGTTGGTCAGCAGGATGGTCTTGCCGGTAAGGCCCGGGTCAAAAATGATGGTCGCGCCCGCTGGAACCTCGGCAATTACCTGGCGCAGCGAGAAGGGGCCATTGTCATTTGTATTCGCCACCGTGGGAATGTAGCTCACCTGGTCCAGCCACCCGGCATCCGATCCGGAGGATACGGAGCCGTCCTTGGAGTAAGTCCAGCGGTTGGTGTGCAGCCCTGCCGGAATAGAGACGGTCTTTTGCTGCCAGTCCACTGTCCCCGAGATTCCGGGCGCCGCGCCCACTTCTGAACCATCCAAGCGATAACGCAGCCAGTCCCAGCTGGCCTCTGAGGAGACCTTCCACCAAAAACTCAGCGTGCCCGGCCCGGTGACAGTGGTTTCCAGATAGGAGCTTTGGCTGTCCGCAATGTCGCCGCTCTGTGCGGCGTCCACGCCGTCGTGGGTGATGTTGGTCTGATAGAACCAAATCGCGTTTCCGGCATTGATCCAGGTGAGGCTGGGCGTGGTATCCAGCGCCATCCCAAGGTCTTCGAGGCCGACCGCGGCCAGCGCATTCTCAACGTTTTGCCTTTGGGCCGTGGTCCAATCGAGATTGATGGCCGCCTGGCGCAGCGCGTTGGCCAGATCCTTCCAGCCCGAGGTGGAGATCAGCAGGTTCTCGGTCGCCTCGTAGTAGAGCGCGGCAACCAGATTGATGCCCAGTCCCGTGATGGTGCGCCCGCGAAAGGTCGCGCCATCCGTCAGTAGATAACACAGCTTGTTGTTGATGCCGCTGTTGACATGCACGCCGCCCCAATCATTATCCTCGAAGGGAACGTCCGCCGCCGGATAGTAAAGGCTGGAACCCAGCCAGTCGGGCTGATTGAACGCGGGAGGATTCTTCATGTCGCGGATCGCGCCGATCGGCAGATCCTCGCCCAGCCGCCACCGCACGCCGGAGGTGTCCGTGCCCCCGGTGTTCGTCAAGTCCACCAATTCTCCGAACACATCGCACAGCGATTCATTGATGGCGCCGGATTCATTCTGATAAATCAACCCTGACGTGGCATTGATCAAGCCGTGAGTCAGTTCGTGCCCGCAGACATCGTCCGTGGTATACCCCTCGCCAAAATACATGGTTGAGGATCCCCCATACGCATTCTGAAAGGGACATGGATAACGGGGATCGCAATACCGCACCAGGGCATACATGGGCGCACCGTCGTCGTAGATGCCGTCCCGTCCGAAACGGTTGAAAAAAAAGTTGTAGGTATCGCCCAGGAAGTCATACGCGCTGTTGGCCTCGGCGAGGGCCGCCGGAGCGCCGCCTTCCGAGCGCACAAGGGTGCCGGCAGAGCTCGCCACATTGTTATGGTCGTAAATGTTGCGGTTCAGAAGGTCGAGCATCAGCGGTATCTCGTGCACAAACCCACTCGAGTGCGCGTCGATGAACACCTGCTGGGCCACGGTCGTTTCATCCGCACTGCGGATTTCCATCTTCCACACCAGCCGTTTGGGTCCTTGCATCTTTAGCAATGACGGAACAAACAGGGTCAATTCCGGTGGCGTCACCGTCAGGGCCTGTCCGTCCGCTACGGCTGCATAGTGTGCCTGCGCCGCGGCCGCCGCTTCGTCCGCCGTGAGTTTGGCCTTGGGGGACAGGCGCTTGTCGTCGAGGTCGCGGGTGTCACGGTCGAAGTTGGCCGACACATACTCCACCCCGCCTTCGTCATTGACCTGCACCACCACTTCGCCGCCAAACACCGGAACGCCCTCGTAGGTTTGCGTCAGGCGGATCGAGTGCCGGCCTTTCCCGCTGTTTTTCTTCTTCAACTGGAAGTCCACCGCCGGGCTGGTGACCCCAAAGAGTTTGCCGTTCTGCTTGAGAAAGTTCTTCGCCGCAACTTCCGGATCGCCTTTCGAGCCGCCCACGGCCGGGAACTCCCTGCCGGGACCCGCGCTGAGCGATTCGATCTGGCCTTGCGAGTTCCGGGTCACGCGCGGGCTCTCCGCGTCCGCTTGGGCCGCACCGGCAACCTTGGCAGAGGACCGTCCGCTCTTCAGCAGGGGAGCGATCTCGGAAAACCGGACCTCCCCCGGCGCGTCGGCCGCCTCCAGCATCCCGGCGGCGAGCATCACGCCGCAAGCGATCAGCACCCTGCGTTTCAGGTGATGCATCCGGCGCGGGCGGAAGGTTGATGCGGGAGAGTTGTCACATGCGGACAGGGGTTTCCAATTGATTTTCATGGTTTTGATTGGCCTGGGTTTACCGGGATGACACGGGATCGCTAGAATTGGAGATACCCGGCCAAGGAATCTGAAATAGTGCGAACGGATCTAATTGAGACATTCAGCCATGATACAGCAATCTTTTTCTCAACTTTAATTGTCTTTATCATAGCAGTATATGATCCGGCCTAATTGATGCGAATAAGCCGTTGTTCTGAAGCATGTGTGCGCAGCGAAACCTCCAACCTTGGACGCGCCTCGGGGCCCTGAACCGGAAGCATTCCCCAAATCTTTGGGCGCTTCCATCAGCAAGGCGGACTGCGAGGTGGTCGTAACGGCACATCCAGTCACGCGCTTTCGTTTGCCTTCCGCGCGCTAGCTCACGCTTGTCAGCACCAGCCGCTGACTCCAGATTGTCACCCATGCAAGCGGTGACACACGACGAGGAACTTTCCGCCCGACAAGCTGCCGCCATCCGCGGCGCCCTGCCGCCCGCCGGGCTGTTTGCCGGCCAGTCGTGGCGCATCTCCCCTGCCCCGTTCCAATTGGATGCGAGGCTGGCCAAGGAACTGGATTCGCTGGGCCGCGTCCTGTTGCAGTTTTATCGGACGGTCAATCTGCTGTACCGCCGCAGCATTGAGGGCAAGCAGCCGGAGTGGGTCGCGCAGTGGCTGGATCAAGGCAAGCCCGACGAGTTGATCGCATTGCAACGGCACAACGCCTTCAAACAGGATCTGCCTCGCGTCATCCGTCCCGACATTCTGCTGACCGAGGATGGCTTCTCCATCACCGAACTTGACTCTGTGCCCGGCGGCATCGGGCTCACCGCGTGGCTAAATCAAACCTATTCGAGCGCGGAGCGCGGAATACAGAACCCGGAACTAATTGGGGGTCCGCAAGGAATGCTCAAGGGCTTCGACAGCATCTTTAACGATGCGCTAAGGGTGTTCATCGTCGTGTCCGAGGAAGCGGCCAACTATCGCCCGGAAATGGAATGGCTCGCGCAACAGCTGGGGCCGCGTTTCACCGTGTGCGATGATACGTTCACCGACTTCACGCCCGGCTCGGCGGTGTATCGGTTCTTTGAGTTATTCGATCTGCCCAACGTGGCGAACTCGCAACGCATTCTCGACCTTGCGGCGGCCAAGTGGTTTCAACTCACGCCGCCACCCAAGCCGGTGTTCGAGGAGAAGATGCTGTTTGCGCTGCTCTGGAATCGCAACCTCGCCGGGTTCTGGCGACAGGAGTTGGGTGAAGCCTTTTTCGAGCGCCTCAAGCGGCACGTTCCTTACACGTGGTTGATTGATCCAACCCCATTACCACCGCAGGGTTCATTTCCGGGTCTGGACCTGACGGATTGGAACCAGCTCAAGCAACTGTCGCAAAAGGAGCGCGAACTTATCCTAAAAGTTTCGGGCTTTTCGCCGAATGCGTGGGGCGCGAGGGGCGTATTCCTCGGGAGCGACTTGCCGCAAGCCGATTGGTCGGCCGCCGTGGACCAAGCTATTGCGAGCGCGCCAAGTTCGCCGCATGTGCTGCAGCGCTTCCATAAGCCGCGCACAGTGGATGCCGAATGGTTTGACTTCGATACCAACCAGCTCGTGCCGATGAAGGGGCGCGTGCGGTTGTGTCCCTACTACTTTGTGTCCGGCGACTGGCAGACGGCGCGACCAGAACTGGGCGGCGTGCTCACGACGATTGTGCCGGCGGACAAAAAGATCGTGCATGGCATGAGCGAGGCGATTCT
>JAFMIX010000172.1 GCA_017853785.1 Verrucomicrobiales bacterium | reverse complement strand
GTGCGGAGGGTGGCGTGCTGGGCGTGTTGCCCGGCATCATCGGCTGCATCCAAGCCACGGAAATCTTGAAGCTCGCCATCGGCAAGGGCGCCTCGCTCGTCGGACGGCTACTGCTCTTCAACGCGCTCGACATGAAGTTCCGCGAACTCAAATTGCGCCGCGACCCTGCGTGCCCGATTTGCGGCGACCATCCGAGCATCAAAGAGTTGATCGATTACGAGATGTTCTGCGGCATCACGCCCGAGCCTGCCGTGCCCGTCGGCAATCCCGACGAAGTCACCGTGCAAGACATGAAGAAGGCGCTCGATAATCCGAGCCTCGGCATCAAAGTCATCGACGTGCGCGAGGCGGACGAATACGAGATTGCGAAAGTCGCGGGCGTGCCGCTGCTGCCGTTGAGCCAGTTGCAACAGCGCTTCACGGAATTGGACCCGAACGCACAATACTACATCCACTGCAAAGCGGGCGTGCGGTCACTGAAAGCGTTGGCGTTTCTGCGCGAGCAGGGCTTCAAATATCTCAAGAGCGTCAAAGGCGGCATCAGCGCCTGGTCAGACGAGATCGACCATAACGTGCCGAAGTATTGAGCGGTCAACTCCCGGAGAGCATCCGCCAATTCCCGGCTTTCGGCACGGGTGCAGTGGTGTTGTATTCAGCCTCCAGAAAAGCTGATTTTGTTGCTCGAAGACACATTGGTAAATACCCGCTGTCGCTCAAACTCCGCGATGGCACGCCCGTGGTGGTCCACCCGCTGAAGCGGCGCGACGACACCCGCCTGTAATAATTCTTCCAGATCGTCCTGGAGGAGGAACGGCTGTTTGTGAAGCAGCTCATCGCCGCCCTGGCATTGTTCCGCCGATGGTGTCGCCAGCCGGATTTCGAGCGCAACCTCCCGCTCCTGATGCTGCCCGGGAAAAAATCATCGGCGAAGCGACGATCCACCAGCGCCGCAGCGGCTGGAGGCGACATATCGGAATCATCACCCTGCTGATGCACCCAGAGGATCGCGGCCGCGATGTGTCGAAGGTGCTGGTGACGGAGTTGATTGAGATCGCCCGGCACTGCGGTCTAAACCGTCTGGAAGCGGAAGTTAACGGTGAACGCAAGATTGCCCGTCACGTTCTGGCGCAACTCGGCTTCAACGAGCTGATGCATCTGCGGGATTACGTCCTCGACATGAAAGGAGTCACGCACGACTACATCCTGCTGGGTCGCACGTTGCGGGTGGAGGAAGAATTCGCGGGCTTCGGCGGGTGAAAGAGTCGCTGGCGATCGTCATCTGGATTGACCGCCGCCGGGTTGAAGGTAGAGTTACCACCGTGCCAACTTACGAATACGCCTGCGCCAAATGCGGGCAACAGTTTGAAAAATTTCAGCCCATAGCCGCCAGCCCGCTGACGGTCTGCCCTGAAGACGTTTGTGGACAGAAACGCTGGGGCAAGGGCAAGGTCAAGCGCGTCATCGGCGCGGGGGCCGGACTCATCTTCAAAGGCAGCGGCTTTTACATCACCGACTACCGCAGCGAAGGCTACAAGGCTTCCGCCAAGAAAGAATCCACCGCCGCCACGGCCAAAGCCGAAGCCAAGCCCGCCGCCACGCCGGCAAAAAAATCGTGAGTCGCCGGCGGCGGCCGACCGAACCATGAAGCGCGCTCCGGTCATTCTCCTGTCGGTCTGGCTGCTGCCGTGGACTGGCTTCGCCCAGCCCACCCCGCTCGCGCAACCCGCTTGGAAACCCGGCGGCAACGCCGTCGTCAGCCGCTCCGGACAATTTATCATCATGGGCAGCGACATCGCAGGCCGTATGCCGGAAGCCGGAAGCGCGTTGGTTCACTTGGACGCCGCCCTGTTGACCGTCTCCTGCGAACGCATCAAGCAGGCCCTGCTGAACACCCTGAACGTATCCGATCAATCGCAGGGCAAAATCCGCATCGGCCTGTATCCGTTCCAGGATGCGGGCGAAGACATAATCGTCACCTCCGAACGTTTCGCCAATGGCTGGAGCTATCGGATGGAACTGCCCGATGCCATCGAGCCGGTCCGGTTGGTGCGGGTGATCACCCAGGTATTGCTGTTGGAAATGGCAAATCGCAACGCCCGCGACCAATCCGCCACCCTGCCGCTCTGGCTGGCCGAGGGAATGCCGCAACTGCTTCTCCTCAACAGCGATTTCGAACTCGTGCTGCCATTCCTCGCGCCAGGCGCGGGCAATCAAGGCACCACCCGTTCCACCCAACGCAACTTCCGCCCTGCCGATCCGCTGAAAAAAATCCGCGAACGCCTGGGGCGACAACCGCTGATGTCCCTCGACGAACTCGCCGAGCCGCCCAACGAAATCCTCGCCGGCGAGAATGCCGAATTCTTCCGCACCAGCGCGCTGGCTTTCCTATACGAGTTGTTGGAATTGAAGAACGGCGGGGCGGGCCTCGCCGCCATGCTGCCCGAACTGCCTTGGGATCCGGATTGGCGCATCGGTTTTTTGAAAGCCTTTCGCAGCCAGTTCCCGCGCGAACTGGACCTCGCCAAATGGTGGGCGCTTCAATCCTGCTACATCGTCGGCGCCACCCCCGCCAAGACCTGGACGCGGGCTGAGAGCCTGGCCAAGCTGGATGAGATTCTGCGCTGCCCGCTCCAAGTCCAGACCAGCACCAATGACGAACCCTTCCACACCGATGTCCCCCTCCAAACTTGGCTTCGGGAATCCGCCGCGCCGGCACAGAGCCAATTGCTGCGCGAAAAAATCAATCTGCTCGCGGCCCTGCGGCTTCGCAGCGCCTTCAATCTCGCCGGCCTGATCGACCAATACCGGCAGGTGCTGCAAACCTACCTCCGTGATAGCGGCGTGGAAAATTCGCGCCCCACTCCGCCCCCGACCGGCGCCGGCCGTCACCCCGCCATCAGCGCGCTCATCAACCCCGGAAACTCTGCCCGAGAACTGGCCGTGAAAGCGGCGCGGCAGCAGCTTGATGTCCTGGATGAAAGGCGCGCCGCCTGGTCCGCCTTGCCGGATACGACCCCCGCCCCGTCCCAGTAGAAACCATCACGCCAAAACAAAAAGGCGCGAAGCTTTCGCTTCGCGCCCTGATAAATTTCCGACCGACTAGGTCAGGACGATTTTGTCGCCGTCCTTCAATGTCACGATGGCCTTCTTCCAGTCCATCGCCTTGCCGGCGTCGGCGGTGCGCTTCCGACGGGCCTTGCCGCGCACGTTCAGCGTATTGACCTTGATGACCTTGACCTTGAACAGTTCCTGCACGGCCTGCCGGATTTCCGGCTTGGTCGCGAGGCGGTCGGCCACCACGGTATATTGGTTGTATTTTTCGCCCTGCTTGGTGCCCTTTTCGGTCAGGCGCACGGTCTTGATAATTTCAAATGGATTCATGTGATTAGTCCTTCAACCGCGCTTCGATCTTTTCAAAGGCGCTCTTGGTGAACACCAGCTTGTCGCTCTTGAGCACCTGGTAGGTGTTCAGGCCTTCGCCAGTGGCGAGTTCCACATTCGCCACGTTGCGCGCGGCGAGTGTGAGGTTCTTGTTCTCGCCGGTGGAGACCACCAGCGCGGTGCCGGCGACCTTCAGCGCGTCCAGCACGCCGACGAATTCCTTCGTCTTCGGCGAACCGAGTTTGAAGTCGTCCACTACGAGCACATCGCCCATGGCGAGGCGGGCGCTCAACGCCTTGCGCAGCGCGAGCTTCTTGGTGGAACCGGAAACTTTCTTGGAGAAATCGCGAGGCTTCGGGCCGAAGACCACGCCGCCGCCACGCCAGAGCGGGGAGCGGAAGGAGCCGGCGCGGGCGCGACCGGTGCCTTTTTGCTTCCACGGTTTCTTGTTGGTGCCGGCCACTTCGCCGGCGGTCTTGGTGCAGGCGGTGCCGCTGCGTTGCGCGGCGCGATAAGCGGTGACCGCGTCGTGAACGGCCTGGGTGCCCTTGCCGTCGGCAATGAGCGTGAACCCGACTTCGTGTTCGCCGGCGCTCTTGCCCTTGAGGTCTGTGACAGTGAGTTTCATGGTTCGTTATTTCTTGGCAGCAGCGGCTGCGGGTTTCGCGCCTTTTTTCTTTTCGTCGCCGGAACCGGCGGCGGCTTTCTTGCGGGCGTCTTGGATTTGCTTCAGCCGGGCGGAATCCTTGGCGATTTTCTTGGACTCGCGGATGACGACGTAGTCGCCGTTCGCACCAGGAATCGCGCCTTTGACCAACAGGAGGTTGTCCGCTTCGCGCACTTGAATGATTTCGAGGTTTTGCACGGTGCGTTGCACGCGGCCCATGTGGCCGGGCATGCGCATGCCGCGCATGACCGTACCGGGGAAGAGACGCTGACCGATGGCGCCGGAACGGCGCTTCCAGCCTTTCGCGCCGTGGGTCTGGTCGCCGCCAGCAAAGTTGTGGCGCTTCATAACGCCCTCGAAGCCGCGGCCCTTGGTGACGCCGATGGCGTCCACAAAATCACCAACAGCGAACAGCGCGGGGCCGACGATGTCGCCGGGCTTCACGTCCTTGGTGAAGTCGCGGAATTCCTGGATGCGCTTCACGGGCACACCGTTCTGTTTCTTGATGTGACCGAGCAGCGCCTTGGTGAGGCGGTGTTCCTTCTGGTCGTCGAAGCCGAGCTGGACAGCGTTGTAGCCATCTTTGCCGCCCTGCGTCTTGACCTGCAAGACGCGGTTCGGGCCGGCGAGCACGACGGTGACGGAGTGCACGGTCCCCAGAGCGTCATAGACGCGGGTCTGGCCGAGTTTTTTTCCAATGAGAGCGAGCATAAAATCAGATCTTGATGGTGATGTCCACGCCGGCGGGCAGGTTGAGTTTCTTGAGCTCGTCCACGGTCTTGGCGGTCGGCTCGATGATGTCGAGCAGGCGCTTGTGAGTGCGTTGCTCGAAGGTTTCCTGCGACTTTTTGTCGGCGTGCGGCGAACGCAGCACGGTGAACTTTTCGACGCGGGTGGGGAGGGGAATCGGGCCGGCGACGCGGGCGCCCGTGCGTTTCACGGTGTCGGCGATTTCGCGGGCGGACTGGTCTATGACGCGGTGGTCATAAGCCTTGAGGCGAATACGGATGCGTTGTGCTGCCATACAAAGAACAATTGTCTGTTAATGGT
>JAFMIX010000171.1 GCA_017853785.1 Verrucomicrobiales bacterium | reverse complement strand
AAACTCGAACCGAAGCCCGAGACGAACAGTGTGACCGTGACGATTCAGCCGGGCGGTTTTTACCGGACCTACGTGGATGTGCCGGCGGAGGGGACGAACCTTACCATCCTGGTTTCCGGCAACACACAGCCGGTGGATCTGTATATGCGCTACGATGAGGTGCCGACGTTCACGGAGTTCGATGTGTATGCGCCCATCACGCCGCCGGGAGGCCGGGTGACATTGACGCGCGGCAGCACGCCGGCGTTGCTGACCGGGAGATATTTCATCGCCGTCTACAATCCGGGACCTCTCGCCCAGACCATTACGCTCACCATCAACGTGGGGCTGGACCTGCGCGGCGTGCTGCCGGCCAACTTCGCTTCCAGCGGCATTGTCCCGCTGGTGGACGACGCGGTGAGCCGCGCCTCCATCTCGGTGGCGGACACGAACCAGATTTACTCCGTGGAGGTGGGCGTGCGGATTGACCACGAACGTGTTTCCGACCTGGCGTTGACGTTGATCAGCCCGGCCGGCACGCGGGTGCTGTTGGCGGAGAATCGCGGGATGTCGGACACGAACGGCTACGGCTCGACGGTCATCACGACGAACCTCGTGTATGTCTCTGCCAACGGCGGCCCGGCGTCGAACAGCGTTGCCATTGACGTCGGCATAACCTCCGGGACGGTCCCGATCACCTACAATTTTTACACCGCGCCGGATCAGTTGACGGTGTATTACGGCACGAACATCGTGCCGGCCAACCTGATATTGGACACCGGGTTCACCAACAACCCGCCCGCGCCCGGGCCGGTGAGCGCCACCAACACGATTCCGCAGACCCGGACTTTCACCTTCCCGCCAGCCGGTGCGGTGGGCGGGCCGTCCTCGTACCTGACCATCGTGATGAATGAGTTCGGTAACACCAATCCGGTCACGCAGTGGACTTATACAATCGGCAGCGTGGCCACCAACTACAATTACTTCTTGTTTACGGAGGACCCGGCGAAGACCACCACGCCCATGAAATACCGGCTGCCGCCGTTCCGCGGCACGGCGGTGAGCGTGAGCACCAACACGGCCTTCGCGCTGCCGGAAAGCTCGCTCGAAATCCTAAAGGGTGAAAGCGCCGAAGGCGAATGGCAGCTTGAAATCTGGGACAACCGCGTCGGGGCTGCCACCTTGTCCCCCTTGCTGCTCTCCTGGGACCTGGCGTTCATCTATGTGGACACCACCTCCAGCTCCGGCGTGACCATCACCGGCACCAATCCGCCGGTCTTCAACACCAACATCACCAGCGCAACCTTCACCATCAACGAGCAGACGCTGCTGACCGTGACCAACTCCGCCACCAGCACCAACGTCGGGGCCGTCCTGACCTACACCCTCATCAGTCCGCCCGCCGGCGCGGCCATTGACAGTGCCACCGGCGGCATCACCTGGACGCCGACCGAGGCGCAAGGCCCGGGCACCTACACCTTCACCACGCTGGCCACCGACAATGCCGCGCCCATCGCGAACACCGCCGCCAACAGCTTCACCGTGGATGTCATTGAGGTGAACACCGCGCCGACTTTGGGGGCGGTGGGCGGCCAGACGATTGAAGCCCTGCTCCCGCTCACGGTCCCCAACAGCGCCTCCGATGGGGACCTCCCGGCCAATCCGATCAGCTATGCGTTGACCGCGATAAACCAGGCCACTGGCGATCCCGTGACCAACAACCCGCCGACCATTTCCGCATCGGGAGTGATTGAGTGGACGCCGGACAGCGCGCAAGGCCCGGGCGATTATCAGCTGACGACCATCGCCACGGACTTCAACGCCGCCGCGCTCGCCAACCAGGCGTTGAGCGCGACCAACAGTTTCGCGGTGCATGTGGATGTCGCCGCGCCCGCGCCGGTCTTTGCCGGTACGAACGCCGTGGTGGTTGCTGGCGCGCAAGTCACGCTGCGCTGGTCGGCGGCCAGCAACCGCGCGTTCGCCGTGCAGTGGGCCACGAATCTCGTCGCCCACACGCTGTGGCGTGAGTTCACCAACCGCGTCACGTCCCCGACCACCAACTACGTCTTCCAGGACGACGGCAGCCAGAGCGGCGACCCGACGGCGACGCGCTTCTACCAGTTGCGGGCGCGGCCGTGAGGGTTCGTTGCCCGGCTGAAAAGACTTTCACCCGCGCTGCAATCCGGAAATACTCCTGCCATGCGACCGACAGACATGCAACGGATTGGCGCCGAACTGGCAATCCGCTGGGACGACGGCACGGAGAGTTTTATCCCGTTGGAAAAACTCCGGCAGGCGTGTCCCTGCGCCGGCTGCAAGGGTGAGGTGGACATCATGGGCAACCTTTACAAAAACCCCGACAAGCCGCTCACGCCCGCAGCGTTTCAATTGGGTCACATCGCCAATGTGGGGACGTATGCGGTGCAATTCTTCTGGGGCGATAAGCACAACACCGGAATTTATTCGTTTGAATATCTGCGGCGCGTGGCGGCGGCAAATTAAGCCTTGGCTTATCGGTTTTCTGCGGTGAAGGTGGCGACCAGCGGGCGGTGGTCCGAGCCTAGCCCCCAATTGGGCACGGTGGGGATGTAGGTTTCGGCCTGGTTCCATTCTTTCGCCATGCCTGGACTTAACAGCAGAAAATCAATCCGGGAATAAGTGTCCTCCGCGCCGTAGTGATGGGTCCAGGAGATGGTGCGCGGTGCATAGGAGCGATGGGTGGGGTGGGGGAGGTTGTCGCCGTTGCGCTCTGCCGGGCGGGTGTCCACGAGTTTGAATTTGTATTTCCCGACGATGGCTTTGGTGGATTTGGAGTTGTAGGTATCATTGAAATCGCCGAGCACGACCAGGTTGGCCTCGGGATTGGCGGCGAGGCGCGCGTCAATTTTCTCGCGCAGGATTCTGGCTTCTTCAAGGCGCAACTCAGCTTCATCGGCCTGGGGCACGGGGCGTTTGGATTTGAGGTGCGCGGCCATAAGCGTGAACTCATAGCGGGAACTCACTTTGACGTCTACTTCCAGCAGGCCGCGGCTGACCTCGAATCGGCGACCGCTTAGAAGAAAGGATTCGTTGGTGTGCGAACGGTGGCCGGAAAAGGGAAACCGGCTCAGGACGGCGACGTGGATGTTCGTGTCGTAGCCGGTGATGTGTTCGTAGTAGGGAAAGTCCAGCCCTTCGGCCTTGAGCGCAGCGCGCAATTCCAGCAGGGCGCTGAGCTGCCCCATTTCCTCAAAGGCGATGACATCGGGTTTCATGGCATGGATGCTCTCGCGGACTTTGGCCTTGGCGGCGGCGGATTTGACGGTTTTCCGGTTTTCGGTGGGCTGGTCGAGGTAGTTTTCGACGTTGTAGGTGGCGACGCGGAAGGTTTCGGCAGCGAACAAGGTGACGCCGGTGAGTGTGGTGAGCAGCGCGCCAGTGACGCGGAAGAGGAAGGAATCCATGGCTCGTTGATAATACCCCGGCACGGCCAAGTCAAAGAATACTCGGCAGCGCCAGCAGAAAGAGTTTTGCCGCCGGGCGTCGGGGTGCTAGTTTGGCGCGCATGAAAAATTCAAAAGCGAAGAATCGCCGGGCGCCGAGTCAGGCTTCCGTGCCGCTGCATGACGCCCAGAGTTCGCGCGACCACCGGGAATTGCGGATCGACAAGGTCGGGGTGCGGGGACTGCGGTTTCCGGTTCAGGTGCGGGACAAGGCGCGACGGTTTCAGGACACGGTAGCCACGCTGGGGCTGTTCGTGGATCTGCCCAAAGAATTCAAGGGCACTCACATGAGCCGGTTCATCGAGGTGCTCAACGCCCATGGCAGCGTGGTCCATGTCGAGAACATCCCGGATATTTTGCGGGCGTTGCAGGTCAAGTTGCAGGCGGCGACGTCGCATCTGGAGATGGAGTTTCCGTATTTCATGGTCAAGCGGTCACCGGTCTCGCGGCTGGAGGGCGTGATGGATTATACGGCGCGGTTTGACGCGGCGGCGTGCGGAACGGAGATCGATTTCGTGCTTACGGTGAAGGTCAACGTGACGACACTGTGCCCTTGTTCCAAAGCCATCGCCAAATATGGCGCGCACAACCAGCGCGGGGAGGTGACGGTGGCGGTGCGGTTTCGGAAGCCGATCTGGATCGAGGATTTAATTGCGATCATCGAAAGCTCAGCCAGTTCGGAGCTTTATGCCTTGTTGAAGCGCCCGGATGAGAAGGCGGTAACCGAGCGCGCCTATGAAAATCCGGTCTTCGTGGAAGATCTGGTCCGGAACGTGGCGCTGCGGCTGAACGCCCACCGGGAGGTGCGTTGGTATCGGGTGGAGGCCGAAAATTTTGAAAGCATCCACAACCATAATGCCTATGCCTGCATCGAGAAGGCACAGGGGGGGTAAAGGGCGGAGTTGGCCGGAAAAATGTTAAAATTTTTGTGGCGTATTTGGTTTTGTTTGATACTCTCACCCGCCCTTGAATGGGCCATTGCCTGCCCGGTGGTCGGGCGCAATTACAGTTTGAATTTGCATTAAAATCGTGACGACCAAGAAAAAACCAGCAAAGCAAAAAGCCAAAGCCAGCGCCCCGCACGCTTCGGCGACGGCGGCGGCGATTCTGGGACGGGCGGTTTCCGCCAAGTCCAAGCCCGGCACGAATGGCATGATCAAGGTCAAGCCCGAATGGCAGAAATTTTATACCCGGCTGCTGGAATTGCGCGATCAGTTGATGAAGCAGATGGACGGGCTGGCCAAGGAATCGGCCCAAGAAATGGCCGGTTACAGCCTGCATATGGCGGATTCCGGGACGGACAATTTTGACCGTGACTTTGCGCTGAGCCTGCTCTCCTCCGATCAGGATGCCATCTACGAAATCGAGGAAGCACTCAAGCGCATCGAGCGGAACACCTACGGCGTCTGCGAACTCACCGGGAAAAGCATCCCCAAGGCCCGACTGGAAGCGATTCCTTGGGCGCGCTTCACGGTGGAAGCCCAGGCGCAGTTGGAACGCGACGGCGCGCTGCGGCAGCGGCGGTTAGGTTCGCTGGGCAGCGTGGAAGTGAGCGCCGGCGCGGAAGTCGAAGAAACGGACAGCGAAGAGCCGGAAGAAAAACAGTTGAAGGAGAAGGAATAAATTTATGCCCCGTGAAACCATAACGCTCGAAT
>JAFMIX010000170.1 GCA_017853785.1 Verrucomicrobiales bacterium | reverse complement strand
CCTCACGTGATGCGCGCCCCCGGCCACGCCTTCGGCCTGATTGCGCGCCACCTCGACCTGGTTGACCCGCACCACGTTGCTGAGGGGGAAGAACCAATTGCCCATCAAAGGTAGCCTGTCGGTGTCGTGCTTGGCAACGCAGCCGAGCGAAGCGAGCTCCGCAAAAACAGGCGATGAGGAAGCGAAAGTAACCATGGCCGGGATTGATGGGCGGCATGGCTTGGGCAAAGTATAAGAAAAGCCGCCGCGGCTTCGACTGTTTTCTGCGGCCGGTCATTGTTCATTCTAGCTTCGACATTTGAGTTTCTGGGCTGATAGCTTGCGTCGCAGCGAAAGCACCGGCGGGGTTCCGATGAACATCCGTCACAGGGAAGACGTCGAAGCAACGCGCAGCAGAACCGCCCCAGAAATTTTATGAATCACTTTGATATGACCGTCAAGTCATGCGGGAACGTCAGTCAGAAGATCGCTTTGACTGCGTTGACTTTGTTTCTGGCCGCGGGCGCACGGGCGGAGCTGACGAATGCTTTGTCCAAGGCGGAGGTGGAAGGACGTGAACTGGCGCGGCAGCTTTGCGCGGCGCAACCGGCGGAAAATTTCACGAACTCGGGGGTTTTGAAAATCCGCGCTGCCGCCGGCAAACGGGAAATTCCCGTCAAGTGCACAGTCACCGTCTCGCCGACGAACTGGGTGAGTTTTTATGAAATCCGCAACGGTTTCGGCACCGAATCCTTGACGGTCACACGCGAGAGTTCCGATAATAATTGCTACTACTATCATCTGGATTACGGAGATCAGGTCAAAAACAGCACCCTGTGTGGTGAGGGAACGATCATTCCATTTGCCAATTCCGACTTCTGGCTCTGCGACCTCGGCCTGGAATTTTTCCACTGGCCGGGTCAGAAAGTCTTGAAGAAGGAGGTCAAGCGCAGCCGCGGTTGCACCGTGCTGGAAAGCACGAACCCCAGCCCCGCCACCAACGCCTACTCGCGCGTGGTTTCGTGGATCGACCACGAGAGCGGCGGCATCGTGCAGGCGGAGGCCTACGATTTCAGAAACAAGCTGCTCAAGGAATTCACGCCAAAGTCGTTCAAGAAGGTGGCCGGACAGTGGCAGTTGCAGGAGATTGAAATCCGCAACGTCCAGACCGGTTCCCGCACCCGGATCGAGTTCGACCTCACCGGGGAATAACCTCTTAGTAACCGGTGAACAGCGAATAGGGCCGGTCACGGTCCGCGCCGAGGCCGAAGCGGGGCATGGCTTTCAGGGAGAAGGTGAACGCCACGGTGACATCGTCCGAACCGCTGCCATTGTCGTTCACCCGGAGCGTAAGCGCGCCGGTCCAACTGCGGAAATCGCGGTACACGGAATAGTATTGCTCCACCATCCGACCGTTGCGGGCTTCAAACTGGTGGCCCAAGTGCGCGCCCCAGTTTTCGTTGAAGCGATAGTAGAAGCTGCTGGTGAGCAGATTGTTTCCTGTACCGAGGATGGGGTCATCATGGACGTAGAAGTGCCCGAGACTCCAGCTCCAGTCGCGGTAGGGTGTGAGCGTGAGGGTATGCCAGGCGAGGCGGAAACGATTCAGGTCAAGGTCGTAGCGGGTCTGGGATTCAAAGCTGATCCACGAGCGCGGCGAAAAGGTGATGTCGGAGTAGATGTCGGACATGGAAGGCTGGTTGGTGCCAAGGCTGGTGCGCTGAATGCGCCAGTCGGAGAACACCTCCCAGGTCAGGAGGTCTACGATTTCGCCGGCGCGTTTGGTCTGGAATTTATTGCGCAAGCCGAAGCGGAGGGTGTTCTGCGCGTCAATCGAATCGAGCGAATTCATTCCCGGATAATCAATGGGCAGCATCCGCAGGCTGGCGAGGGTGGAGTCGAATTGCGGGATGTTGTTGGGAGTACGATTGGGTTTGGGCGTGTAGATATAGTTGAAAGAGGGCTCGACGATGTGGCGCAGGCCGTTCACGGCGAGGGTCTTGTTTTTCACGCCGGGCCAGACGCGGGAGGATTTGAAGGAGACTTCCGCGCCGGTATCGAGCACGCCGCGGTTGACTTCGCCGGTGGTCGCGCCGGGCCCGGTGGCCTTATCGTAATAGGTAAAACGCCCGCCGACATGCGGGGTGACATTCAGCCAGCCCCAAAAGGTCTGGGGCATGAGGATTTGATGGTGGGTGTCGGCACGCATGGCGGCGTAGTTGCCGAACACTCCCGGGGGCAGTTGCGGGAGGCTGTTGCTCTCGGCAAACCGGCGGCGCAGGTAGGCGAAGGAACTGTCGCTCTGGTAATAGAGGGGCGTGTTGCCGAGCTGCTGGCGGAAGCCGGTGAGGCGCACGTCGGGCAGACGTTCGACGGTTTCGAGGAAGTCGTTCACGCGCGGCTGGGCGACGACATCGAGGCTGAAGTTGTTCCAGAATTTATTTACTTCGAGGTAGGTGCTGGGATGGACATTGTTCCGATATTCGCCTTCAAAGAAATCGCGGAGCAGCAGCGGGTCCTCCTGATAACGCACCTGGGAGCGGACGCTCAAGTTCGTGGCGGGCTGGGCGAGGTAGGTGAAATTGATGCGCTGGCGATTGGCAGGCACGTCGACGCCATTAGCATTGTTGCTGGGTTTATCGTCGCGCAGGTAATAATAATTGAGCGTGCCCGCACCCCACTGGCCAAGGTCGTAATTGAAATCCGTCCCGGCGCCGATGCCGCGCTTGAGGCGATAGTCCAACCGGAATGCACCATCAAGTTTCTCATTCCAATGCCAATCATAGCGGCTCAGCAGATACGGACCGAAGCGGCTGCGGTAGCCGGGTTGGAAATTAAAGTCGTTCGCGGGCCCGCCGAGGTTGCGGCGGTAATACGGCAGGTAAAACACCGGCACATCTCCCACGATGACCAGCGCGTCCCAGGCTTCAATATATTTTCCCGGCACCATCTTGATGCAGCGGGCGCGAATCTTCATGGCCGGTTCGGAGAAATCGTCCGAGGTGATCACGGCATTCGTGGCGGTATAGGTGGAGTCCTTGAAGTTGCCGGCCAGACCCCGCCCGGATGCAAAGACCGGGGGTTTGCCGGTGCGGAACTCTTCCGTGCGCATCATCCGTGTTTTGAAATTGTATTGGATGTGTTCGCCGATCCAGACCTGCTCGTCCCGTTGTATCCGCACGTGGCCGCGGGCTTGAGCTTCGCCGGTTTTTTGGTCCACGGTGACCTGGTCGGCGGTCATCACCGCCCCGTCGTATTTGATGATCACACCGTTGATGCCGGTGGCGGTGCCCGTCTGAAGGTCGTAAACGAATTCGTTCTGCGGTGACAAGGATTCAATGACCCAAGCCAACTCCTGTGCCCGGCCCACAAACGCGGTCAGCAGCAAAAAAACGCCGGTCAGTAAGCTTAGGTTTCTCATTGTTCGGGCCAGCTAATCAAATCAAACCCCGCCTGCCAAGTTTGATTTGCTCCGCTGCGACCCGCTGCGGCCCGGCGATTGGCACATGAACTGCAAACCATCCAGTCAAGCACCTGAAATCCGACCATGAAACCGAAGCCCATCAAACTGCTGCAAGCGCTCCCGGAGCTGCATCATGCCCCCGGAAGCTTTGTTTCCCCACGGCCTGGCGTGCTTTATGTGATGCGCCTGCGCGCGCAACTCGCCCTGCCCCGGCCCGCCCTGCGCCGGTGGACCATCCCGGTCTGGTTCAAGGCGGGAGAAAATTCTCACGCAGAGCCGGTGAAAATCACGCACCGGTAAGGCAGCTACAGAAAACCTGCGGCTGGCCAGCCGCAGCGTCGCAGTCTTCCGCAGCAACAGAACCCTTCTCACCTGGACAGTTTAGTTGATAGTTCTCCGCCTCATTTCCCGGGTTGATTTCAGCCGCCAACTTACCTACCGTTCGGTAGGTTTTATGCCTCAACCCAAGTCCAAGCCCAAGGACGAAGAGGATTCCGCCACGCGCCGGCAGATTCTGCGCGCCGCCGTGAAGCGCTTTGCCCACTCCGGCTACGCGGCGACCTCGGTGCAGCAGATCGTGGACGACGCCCGGGTCTCCAAACCCGCGCTTTACTACTATTTCAAGGACAAGGCCGGGCTCTTCCGCGCCTTGGTGCATGAAGCGCACGACGAACGCTACCGCATCCTGACGACGGCGTTGGCCCGGCACCAGAACTTCCGCGACCAACTGGAAGCCATCCTCACCGGGCTCTTCGACAATTTCCGCGACAACCGCGAACTGATGCGGATCGCTTTGGCCACCATGTTCGCGGCACCGGGAGAATTGCCGGAGAACCTCTGCCATCTGGATTGGTGCGAGCGAAATTTCGAGCTGGTCCATGCGCTCTTCCAAAAGGCCCGGCAGACCGGCGAATTGGACCCCCGCTTCGACAGCCGCGAGCTGGCGTTCGGGTTTTACGGGCTGGCAAATTTTTTCCTGATGGCGCAACTTGTGCAGCCCGGCTGCCAGCCGGATCGGAAGGCGGCCAAGTCGGTCGTCGAATTGTTTCTAGCTGGAGCCGCCGCCAAGAAACGCGGCAAATAATTTTAAAGAGTCACCATGAAGTTTAACAAAACCATCGCGGTCCTAATCGTCGTCCTCATCCTGGGCGGCCTCGCGGGCATCAAGGCCTTGCAGATCGGCACGCTGGTCAAATCCGGCAAGTCCTTCGTCCCGCCACCGGAAACTATCTCCTCCGCCGTGGCACACGAAGAAATCTGGGGCGAAACCATCCCCGCCGTCGCCTCCATCATCGCGGCGCAGGGCATCACGCTCACCCCGGAAGTTCCCGGCACGGTGAGCGAGATCGCCTTTGAGTCCGGTGCGGTCGTGGCCGCAGGCGATCTGTTGGTGAAATTCGACACGTCGCAAGAGGAAGCCCAGCTCCGAGCTTTGGAAGCGCAAGCGGCCTTGTGGCGGTTGAACGCCCAACGCGCCCGGCAGTTGCGACAGGATGGCGCGGTCGCCCAGTCCGCTGTGGACGAAGCCGAAGCGACGCTCAAGACCGGCGAAGCCAACGCCGACGTCATCCGCACAGTCATCGCGAAGAAGACCATCCGCGCGCCGTTCGCCGGCCGCACCGGCATCCGTACGGTGAACCTCGGCGAATACGTGGATAAAGCCAAGCCCATCGTCTCGCTGCAAGCCTTCGGCACGTTGTTCGCCGAATTCT
>JAFMIX010000169.1 GCA_017853785.1 Verrucomicrobiales bacterium | reverse complement strand
GCGCTCGGCGGCGTGATGACGTCGGATTCGCAGGAACGCGTTTCGGCCAATTCCTACCGTTTCTTTCTCGCCACTTCGGCGGGCGTGTTGATCGCGGCGCTTGGACCGGTACTGGTGAAGTCCTTTGGCGGCGATAATCCCAAGCTGGGCTACACGTGGACGATGGCGGCGTTTGGCGTGCTGGCCGTGATTGCCTTTTTTGCCTGCTTCGCGCTGACCCGTGAGCGGGTGACGCAGGTGTCGCACGAAAAGGGCACGCTGGGACAGGACATCAAAACCCTCTTCCGAAACGACCAGTGGATGATCATCGCGGTTCTGTTCTTCGTGCTGCTCATCGGCATCGTGTTGCGCGCCGGTTCGGCGGCTTACTACATCAAGTGGTTTGCCTCGCGGCCTGATCTGACGGCGGCGTTTCTGACCACTGGCACGGTCGCGCAGATGATCGGCGCGGCCACCGCTTCGTGGTTCACGGGGCGGTTCGACAAAGTTCCCTCCTATATTCTCGCGCAAGTCATCGTGGGTGCGGGTTCCATCGCCCTTTACTTCACGCCGGCCGGAAACATCGGGATGATCATGACGCTTTATGCGCTGATCAATTTCTTTGTCCAGCTTGGCGCACCGATTCTGTTCACGATGGCCGCAGACACGGTCGAATACGGCGAGCTGAAGACCGGTCGCCGCGTGACGGGCCTCGTCTTCTCCGGCGCGTTGCTGACGTTGAAACTTGGCGTGGCGATGGGCGGCTGGCTCATTGGCCTCATCCTCTCCGGGAGCGGTTATTCGGGACAGGCCGAGACGCAGACGCCTGGGGCGATCAAGGCCATCCTGCTTTCGGTCACGCTGTTCCCGGCCGCAGCGCACCTGCTGCTGATCCCTATCGTTTCATTCTACAAACTCAACCGCCAACGCTGCGCGGAGATCCGCCGGCAGCTTGACGCCAAAGCCGCCGCTGGGACATGAAGAATCTTTGCCTCATCGCCATCGCATCGTTGTTGCTCGGGACACATTCACGAGCCGCAGATGAAATCACCGGACGTTTTGCGCCGCCGGCGGGCAAGGTGCTCGTCTTCATCGGCCAGGACAACGCTTCGGTCGGCGGCAACTCGAAGTATCACGACGGCTACGTGGACAACGTGGGCGTTCCGGGAGGCATTACGCACTACGTCTATTTCTCCGATGGCTGGACCAACAAGTTTGACCGGGCATTCAACAGCGGCCGCGTTGCCGGCTTGAACACCGAGACGGAGTGGGCCGCCGGACCGATGAACCTGAAGGCGTACATGGATTCGCCGGTGTTTTCCAATTGCGTCATCCACGTGTCCATCTCGATGGAGGGCAACTGTGAGGACCGGGTGGCCGACGGGTCGCTGGACCATTTCATCACGGAGTTTGTGGCGTTCATCAAGGCGCATCCGGAGCATCCGTTCCTGATCCGCATCGGATATGAGTTCGACGGTTCGTGGAACGCCTACGACCCCGAGAATTTCAAGCGGGCCTTCCGCCGGATCGTGGACGCTTTGCGCAAGGACAAGCTGCCGAACTTCGCAACTGTGTTCGCCTCTTCCAGCACGGTCAAACGCGGGCAGTTCGAGAAGTACGACCCCGGCGCGGAGTATTACGACTGGGTGGGTTACTCGTGGTGGGGCGGTGGTCGCGACGGAGAGCCGGCCCTGGCCTTTGCCCGCAAGGTGCGCAAGCCCGTGTTCATTGCCGAGGCGACGCCGCGCGCTCATTTCCTGAACAAGGAAGAGGCCGCAACCGTGTGGACCAACTGGTTTGAGAAGTTCTTCGCCCACATCGAAAAGAACAAGGATGTGGTTCGAGCGGTTTCCTACATCAACGCCGATTGGGAGTCGCAGCCGATGTGGAAGGGCGGCAAGTGGGGGCAAACCCGCGTCGAAACGTCCCCGGAAATCAAGCGCCGTTGGCTGGAAAAAATGGCCAATCCGGATTTCATCAATGCGGCCGAAAATCCGTTCAAGCAAATTGGCTTTCCGGCAAAATATGAAGCGCCCAACCCCAGTGCCAAGGCGTCCTCCGTCGAGCCGCCTGCCGCAACTGCGCCAACCTTAGAAAAGGGCGACGCCGTTCCCGCCGATGCGCCTTACCGGAATCCATCGCTCCCGGTGGAACAGCGCGTTGAAGATCTGCTCCGCCGAATGACGCTGGCGGAGAAGGTCGCCCAAATCACCGGCTGGTGGAATCCCGACGAAAAGAAACTTCGCGACGAAGGCGCAATCTTCACGCCCGGCTTTTACTCCAAGAATTGTCCCAACGGCATCGGCGCGCTCGGCCCATTGCACAACCTCACCATCGAGGAAGACGCCCGCTGCTACGCGGCGGTGCAGGAATATTTTCGCAACCGGACGCGACTGGGGATTCCGCCGCTGTTGCAGGACGAGGCCGCGCACGGATTGATGAAGAATGAGGCCAACTCCTTTCCCTCGCCCATTGGCCTCTCCTGCACGTGGAATCCGGAATTGATCCGCACGATATTTTCCCACGCGGCCAGCGAGGCGCGTGCCCGTGGCGTCGCGCATGTGCTCGCTCCGATTGTGGATGTCACGCGGGAAGTGCGCTGGGGGCGCGTGGATGAGACGCTGGGTGAAGATCCCTTCCTGGTGGCACGGCTCGGGGCCGCCATGGTTTGCGGACTGCAAGGGTCGGACGATGGCCGCATCGCCCCCGGCCACGTCGCGGCCACGCTCAAACATTTCGTTGGCTATGCGGGCACGGAGGGCGGGCGCAACCGCTCGCCTTACCCTCACGGTCCGCGGCATCTGCTCGATACGGAGGTTGCTCCTTTCCGATACGTCATCCACGCGGCGAAACCAGCCGCCGTGATGGCAGCCTTCAACGAAGTAGACGGAATTCCCTGTCACGTCAATGCATGGGTGCTCACCGACGTGCTGCGCGGGCAACTCGGCTTCGATGGTTTGGTGGTTGGCGATTACCAGGGGATTGATCTGGTCCGACGTTACCAGAACATGGGAAGTTCCGATGCCGATGTCGCGCGTATGGCGCTGGCTGCCGGGGTTCAGTTGGAACTGCCGAACAATTTCGGCTTCCGGCATCTGCCTCAACTCGTGAACGACGGCGAAGTTCAACCTGCTCAAATTGACGCCGCGGTCCGGGCGGTCCTCGCCCTCAAGTTTCGTCTCGGTTTGTTTGAGGGATCCCGCGAACTGGACGTGGCCGAAGCCAGGTCGCTGGCGACCTCGGCGCAAGCCGCCGAGCTGGCCCGCGAGGCGGCGCGGCAATCCGTCGTGCTGCTGAAAAACAACCAGGACATGTTGCCGCTCGATCCGGGCTCTTACAAACAAGTCGCAGTCATCGGGCCGAACGCCGCCGTCTGTCGGCTGGGCGGTTACTCCGGCAAGCCCCGCAAGACGGTTTCGTTGTTTGAAGGACTGCGTGATTTTCTGAGCGGGCGGGCCAAGGTGACTTGCGTCGAGGGATGCAAGATCGCCGCCAACGACACGGGCGATTCCTATGACAACTGGCGGTATGTGAACAAAATCGAGTTCGCCACACTGAAAGACAATCAGCCTCTCATCGCGGAGGCCGTCGCGCTGGCCAACAACTCCGATCTCGTGGTGTTGGCGCTGGGCGACAATGAGTTTCTCGCCCGCGAAGCCTGGAGTCCCAATCACATCGGCGACCGCACGACGCTTGATTTAACCGAATCACAGCAAAGGCTCGCCGAGGCCGTGCTTGCCACCGGCAAACCGGTCGTGCTCGTGCTGGTCGGCGGCAAGCCGATCACCTTGGGCGCGTTGGAAAAACAATTTCCGGCCATTCTTGCCGCGCATTACGCGGGTCAGGAAACCGGCACGGCGGCGGCGGAGATTCTTTTTGGTCGGACGAATCCATCCGGCAAGCTGGCCATGAGCTGGCCAAGGAGCGTGGGGCATGTGCCTTCGCACTACAGCCAGCAGAGCAGCGCGCTGGTTTTCGACTATGTGGATTCACCGCAAAGTGCCGCGTATCCGTTTGGCCACGGCTTGAGTTACACGACCTTTGAATACAACCACGTGAAACTGTCCGGTCAAACCGTCCGCCCGGGTGAATCGGTGGAAGTCAGCTTTGATCTGACGAACACCGGCAAGTGGCCCGGCACGGAGATCGCCCAAGTCTATGTGTCAGGCCGGGATTTCGACGTGGCCCGGCCTGCCTTGGAATTGAAAGGCTTCGCGCGGGTCACTCTCAACGTCGGGGAAACGCGCCGCGTGACCGTGAAGATTGATGCCGGCGAACTCTTCTTTCACAATGCGGCCATGGAGTTCGGCCTGCCTCAGGGCAAATATCTGGTGCGCGTCGGCGGTTCTTCAGAAAAACTGAGCCCGCCGCTCACGCTTCGCACCGGCCCGGCAGGCGCAACCTTTGCGCCTCAACCGACCCGCCCATCCGCCCCGGGAACTCGCCCACAATCATCACCGCAGAAGAAATCTCATTCCGGCAGCGTCCGGAGGCCTGCAACTGCGCCATGAAGTTATCCCTACCCCTTGGCGCTGTTTTGTTTCTCGCGTCGCTGACCTCGGCCTCCGCTGTCTCCGCGCCTCAAACCACGCGGCCCAACATCATTGTCATTTTTGCCGACGACATGGCCTACGGAGATATTGGCCCATTCGGTTCGCGCCTGAATCCGACGCCAAATCTGGATCGGATGGCTCAGGAGGGCATGAAGTTCACGAGTTTCTACGCCGCGCCGGTTTGTTCCGCTTCCAGGGCGCAACTGTTGACCGGCTGTTACGCGCCGCGCGTTTCGATGCCGTGGGTTCTGGGGACGGGCGATACTATCGGCTTGAACCCGGACGAATTGACCATTCCAAAAGTGCTCAAGCAGGCCGGCTACGACACCATGATGATCGGCAAATGGCATTTGGGTGACCAGCCGCGGTTCTTTCCGACTCATTACGGATTCAATCACTATTTCGGCCTGCCGTATTCCAACGATCAGATGCTGCCCGCCGCGCAAAGCAAGCTGCCAGTCGTGCCTCTGATGCGTGACAACGAGGTGCTCGCCTTGCTGACGGAGGGCGATCAGAACACGCTGACGGAACTCTACACCGATCAAGCGGTCAGTTATCTGCGCGCCCGCAGCCAGCAGAAGCAGCCTTTCTTTTTGCCTCCTCAGCAGAATCTGTGGGCGAAGACGGGCTCCGGTAGGCGGCCGAGCACA
>JAFMIX010000001.1 GCA_017853785.1 Verrucomicrobiales bacterium | reverse complement strand
ATGCGGTGTTTTTCTCCGCCTTGCCTTGGAACGCGCAGCCCACTAGCCTCGCCGCTGAAATCGCAGCCGTGGTGGAGCAGGGAGATTTTTGCGACATGCGCCATCTGCTGGATCAGAGCCGGATCAGCCGGGCGCTGATCGGTGTCAGTTACACGCAGCAAATCAAGCCGGTCAAACCCTGAGACTCCTCCGTGACGGGAAAACACAATATTTAAAAGGCATCCGACCATGTTTGAAATCCTGAAGCGACTTTCGTTTGGCGTTGTTCTGCTGGCGCTGGCCGCGGCCGTGTTGCTTTACACCGACAAGGGATCGCGCCAGGGCGCCCGGTCGGCGGGGGCGGCCAAATCACCCGTCCGGGTCGCCTTGGTGCAGCACGCTTCTCTCCTCGTCCTCGATCAGGGCGCGGCGGGCACGCTCGAGGTGCTGGCCGCCCGAGGATATGTGGACGGCAAAAACATCGCCATCCGGCGCTATAATGCCGAGGGCGACATCGGCACCGCCAACGCCATCGCCCGCGAGGTCACCTCCGGCAGCTTCGATCTCATCATCTCCCTGAGCACGCTCTCCCTGCAGACGGTCGCCAACGCCAACAAAAACGGGGCGAAAACCCCGCACGTCTTCGCCCTGGTCACCGACCCTTATATCGCCGGGGTTGGCATCAATCCGACCAATCACCTTGACCATCCGCCTTACATCGCGGGCTCGGGTTGCATGCAGCCGGTGGAGCAGGCTTTCCGCACGCTCAAACGCATGCGCCCGGACGTCAAGTCGGTCGGGCTCGTCTGGAACGCGGGTGAGATCAATTCCATGGTGCAGACCAAGCTCGCCCGCAAAATCTGCGGCGAACTCGGCATCGAGTTGGTGGAAGGAAACGCCGAGGATAGCATGAGCCTCATCGAATCGGTGAAATCCGTCATCGCCCGGGGCGTCGAATGCATGTGGATCAGCGGCGACATGGTCGTCAACACGGCCCGCGACCAGGTGGTGGAAGCCTGCCGCCGCGCCCGCATCCCGGTCTTTACCGTCATGCCGCCCACGGTCAACCGCGGCGCCCTGTTCGACCTCGGGGCGAATTATTACGAGATCGGCAAACATTCCGGCAGCATCGCCGCGGATGTTCTGGATGGCAAAAAACCGGCCGACATGCCCGTTGAAAACTTTGTGCCGGTCGTCTTCCTGTACAATGAAACCGCCCTGAACGGCCTCAAGGATCATTGGGAGATTCCCGCGGACCTGAAAAAGACCGCCGACGGCTTCATCACCGCCACCGCCACCAATCTGCCCATGCTTCAGGCCGCCCCCGCACCGCGCGCCCTCAAGCCGCAGCCCGGGCGCGTTTACAAGCTCGGCCTGGCCTACTTCGCGCCCGAATCCGCCGGCGACCAGTGCCGCCAGGGCATCGTGGACGGCCTGAGGGCGCTGGGTTTTGAGGAGGGCAAAAACCTGGAGATCCGCCGGATGCACGCGCAGGCGGAGATCGCCAACATCCCGGGCATGCTGCAGAACTTTGATGCCTCGGATGTGGATCTGGTGCTGCCGATGAGCACGCCGGTGATCAGCGCGGCGATCGGTTTTGTGAAGCACAAGCCGGTGGTGTTCACGTATTGCAGCGACCCGATCGCGGCCGGCGCGGGCACAAGCTTTACCAATCATCTGCCCAATGTGACGGGCATCGGCTCCTTTCCGCCGGTGGGCGCGCTGCTGGAGGCCGTCCGGCAGATCATGCCCGGGATCAAATCCGCCGGCGTGATCTTCAACAATTCGGAGGCCAACTCGGTGAAGGTGGTGAGCGTGGCGCGGAAGCTTTTCGCCGAAGCCGGCATCAAGCTGGAGGAGGTCACGATCTCCACGCCGGCCGAGGTGGTGCAGGCGGCGCAGGCGCTGGCGGCGCGCCGGGTGGACGCGTTCTGCATCCTGGACGACAACACGGTGGCGCAGGCGATGGACGCGGTGATCCGCGTGGCGCGCGACGCCAAGGTGCCGCTGTTCGCGAGCGACTCCACCACGGCGGGCCGCGGGCCGGTGGCCTGCGTGGGGCTCGGATATTACCAGCCCGGCTACGCGGTCGCCAAACCGGTCGCCCGCGTGCTGCTCGGCGAAAGCCCGGCCGCCATCCCGATCGAAAATGTCATGGAGAAGCAGGTTTTTCTGGATGAAAACGCGGCGCGCCAGCACGGGCTGACGTTTCCGCCGGAACTGGAGGCCGAAGCCGCGAAGCAGAAAGCCGCGATCACGACCAACGCCGCCACTGCGGCGGCGCCGCTGGGGCGGCGGGCCAAGATCGATCTGGTGGAATATCTCGAGACGCCCAACGTGGAGATCAACCGCGAGGGCATCAAAGATGGCTTGGCGAAAGCCGGCCTGGTGGCGGGCCGCGACTATGAGCTACGCCTGCGCAACGCCCAGGGCGACATGTCGGTGCTGAACACCATCATGGATGCCAGCGCGGCGGACGGCTCAGAAATGTTGATCACCTCCACCACGCCGGCACTGCAGTCGGCACTGCAGCGGGCCGGCAAGCGGCCGGTGATTTTTTCGCTGGTGGCCAACCCGATGGTGGCCGGCGCCGGGCGCACGGAGCAGGATCATTTGCCCAACGTGACCGGGTCGTATGTGAATGCCCCCCATCTGGAAGGTCTGCAGGCGATGAAGCGGTGTCTGCCCAACCTCAAGCGCGTGGGCACGCTGTTCGTGCCCGGCGAGGTGAATTCAGTTTATTACAAGGACGAGCTACTAAAGGCCGCCAAGGAGCTCGGTCTGGAAGTGGAATTGGTGGGCGTGAGCAACAGCGGGGAAATTGCTGACGCCGCCCTGGCGCTGTGCAGCCGCCCCATCGAGGCCGTGTGCCAGATCTCGGACAACCTCTCGGGCGCAAGCTTTGCCAGCATCGCCCAAGCGGCCCGCCGCGCGCGGCTTCCCCTGATGGGCTTCGCCGCCGGCCAGTGCAAGGCTGGCGCGTTCATGACCGTGTCCCGTGATTTCTATGATGGCGGCATTGATTCGGCAAGCCTCGCCGCGCGCGTGCTCCGGGGTGAGTCGCCGGCAAACATCCCGTTTCAACTGGTGCAAAAAATCAAATATACCTTCAACCCCGATCTCGCCCGGACTGTTGGTGTCACCCTCCCGCAGGATCTGTTGCAGCTTGGCGAAATCGTCCGATAAATCACCGCCACATGGAAATCACCACACACCACCACGAAGGCCGCCAGGAACTGCAATTGCAGGGGCGGCTGGATGCGAATTGGGCCGACCGGGTCGCGCAAGCGATCGAGGCGGCCATCCAGGCGGGCCATCACCAAGTGGATTTGGAATTCACCCGCGTGGATTACGTCAGCTCCGCCGGCATCCGGGTGCTGCTGAAATATCACAAGCAGCTCAAGGCTGTCCGCGGCGCGCTGCGGGTGGTCCGGCCCACCGCCAGCGTGCTGGAGGTGCTTCAGTTGTCCGGCATCGCCGCGATGCTCGTGGCCAAAGCGGAAAAGCCCGGCGCCGCGCCCGCGCCGGCAGCGGCCGCCGCGCCCGGCGCACCCGTGGTGAGCGCTCCGACTTTATGGACGCAGGACGGATGCGAGTTTGAATCGCATCCGCTGGCGGGAGGAGGTTTTACCGGTTATCTCCACGGCCGGCCGGAGGCGTTTGCCGCCGGCGAACTGGCCGCCGCCGGCAGCCGGCGCCTGCGCTGTGAGCCGGATTTGTTGGCCGTGGGCCTGGGCGCGTTTGGCCGGACGGCGGAGGAGGGTCGGGGACGCCACGGCGAGCTGCTCGCCGTGGCCGGGGCCGCGGTAGCCATGCCCACCGATGGCAGCAGCGTGCCGGATTATCAGGTCACCGAAGGGCAGCTGGTGCCCGAGGTGCAATTGCTTTACGGGCTGTCGGCGCGCGGCGGTTTTTCGCGGCTGATCCGCTTTGAAGCGGGGCGCAGCCCGCGCGGCGTGATCGGACTGTCCGGCCTGGTGGCGCGGGCGTTCGAGGCCTTGCCGGTGCCGGCGGCCGCTTTTGTGATCGTGGCGGAGACGGCCGGCCTGGTGGGCGGCACCTTGCTGCGCTCGCCGGATCAATCGGCGGGGCAGTCGCCGCTGGCGTTTCCGGAGGTGCGGGACTGGATGAATTTCACCACGGAGCGCGCCAATGAACGGCAGTTGGCCCTGATCGTGGGGTTTGCTGAAATCGCACCGCAGCCGGACACCCAGCCGTTTTTGCGGCCGGTCGGGCCGGGCACTGCGGCGGCGGGGCATTTCCACGCCGCGGTTTTCCCTTATCGCCCGCTGCCGAAAGGCCGGCTGGATCTGGCGGAGACGGTGAGTCCCTTGCTAAATTCCGCCGCCGCCGGCACGGTGATGCATCTGCTCGCCGACGGCCGCGAATTCGAAGGCGTGGGCGAGACGGACCTCATGCGCGGCGCCTGCTGGGTCAGCCCGCTGCGCCAATTCGGCCATGCACCTCAAACCTGAAATCCTGTCATGACACTTTTAATCGGGGCCACCACCATTGGACTGATCCTCGCGCTGCTCGCGCTTGGAGTCTATCTCAGTTATCGCATCTTCAACTTTCCCGACATCACCGCGGACGGCTCCATCACGCTGGGCGCGGCGGTGGCGTCTATTTTGCTGGTACACCACTGGTCGCCGATGGCGGCCACGCTGATCGGTTTTCTGGCCGGGGCGGCGGCGGGCATGCTGACCGGCCTGCTGCATACCAAATTCAAGATCAACGCGCTTTTGAGCGGGATTTTGGTGATGACCGCGCTTTATTCGGTGAACCTGCACGTGATGGGCAAAAGCAACATCCCGCTGCTCAATGAATCCACGCTGGCCAATCAGGCCGAATCCCTCGCCGGCAGTTTTCTGGGCGGCGGCAAATCCGAGTTCCTGCTCGCCGGCTGGACGGTGGGCAGCCGCGATGCCGCCATGCTGGTCGGCGCAACGTTGATGGTTCTCGCCGTGGGGCTCGCGCTCTACCTGTTTTTCCGCACCAACCTCGGCACCGCCATGCGCGCCACGGGCGACAACTCCCAGATGATCTGCGCGCTGGGGGTGAGCGTGGATTTCATCATCATCCTCGGGCTGGCGCTTTCCAACGGGCTGATCGCCCTGTCCGGGGCGCTGCTGGCCCAGTATCAGGGCTTTGTGGATGTGCAGATGGGCATCGGCATGGTCGTGTGGGGGCTGGCGAGCGTCATCATCGGGGAGGCGCTGGTCGGCACCAACAAAATCGGCCTGCTCATCACCGGGGCGGTGATGGGTTCGGTGCTGTTCCGCCTGCTGGTGGCCATCGCGCTCCGCTGGGGACTCAATCCCAACGACCTTAAACTGATCACGGCGGTGTTCGTTTTCGCCGCCCTCGTCATGCCCGCCGTGCTGCGCAAATTGCGCCCCGCCGCCAAACCCACCGCCACCTGACGCCATGCTCGAACTTCATAATCTCATCAAGACGTTCAATCCCGGCACGCCCAACGAGGTGCGGGCTTTGCGGGGAGTGACGCTCACGTTGGAACGGGGCTCGTTCTTGATCATTATCGGCACCAACGGCAGCGGCAAATCCACCCTGCTCAACGCGGTGGCCGGCACGTTCCTGGTCGATTCCGGCCGCATCCGGCTGGCGGATCAGGACATCACCCGCCAGCCCGAGCACCGGCGCGCGCGATTGATCGGGCGCGTGTTCCAGAATCCCTTCAGCGGCACCGCGCCCAGCATGAGCATCGCCGAGAATCTTGCCCTGGCCGCCCGGCGCGGCCAGCCGCGCGGCCTCGGTTGGGCGCTCAACCACAAGCTGCGTCAACAGATCCGTGACCGCATCCGCTCCCTCAACATGGGGCTGGAAGACCGCATCGACAACGCCATCGGCAGCCTCTCGGGCGGGCAGCGGCAGGCGCTGACGCTGCTCATGGCCTCCTGGCTCAAGCCGGATCTGCTGCTGCTGGACGAGCACACCGCCGCGCTGGATCCCAAGAGCGCCGACCAGGTCATCCGGTTGACGCACGAGATCATCCAGCGCGACAAGCTCACCACGCTGATGGTCACGCATTCCATGCAGCAGGCCGTGCATCTCGGGGATCGGATCGTCATGATGCATCGCGGGCAGGTCTTGCATGACCTGCGCGGGGCGGAGCGCGAGCGCGTGCGGCCGGAGGATCTGCTGAACCGCTTCGACGCGGTGCGCCGCCGCGAGCAATTGGATGCCGGCGTGGCGGAACTGCTGCGCCAGAATTACATCTGAGCGCTGCGCTTGGCTTCGGGTGGGCCGTTCTGCCAGCTACAAAATCGCACGCTGGACGCCGTGAAAGACGTCGCCACCGCCGCGCAGGAAGCCGCCAAGCAGGCCACCGACAAGGCGGATGCCATCATCAAGCAAGCCCAGAGCCTCATCGGCGCCGGCGATTTTGAGGACGCCCTTGCCGCCCTCAACAACCTGATCGGCTTGAAACTGACCGCCGCCCAGCAAAAGCTTGTGGCTGCCCTCAAGGCTGAAATCCAGAAAGCCTTGGCCGGCAAGACGGCCGATTCCACGAAGAGTGCCGTCGGCAATCTGCTCGGCAAGCAATCGGATTCCCAGACACCACCGGCGCGTCCGGCGACCCGCCGGTTTTTTGCTGCCATCGCCGCAATCTCGATTGGCTGCGGGACTTGACCCAAGGCAAATCGCCCCATAGATTCGCGACGTTTCCGATGAGATTGTCACGCCTTTTGCTGGCAAAGGACGGGTGGCGCGGCGGCGGCGGATGATTTTGCCCCGAAGCGGATGCTCAACGCGAAACACGATATGCTGCGCGGTTCACCCATAATGCTTTGTCTCGCTGCAGCTGCCAGCCTCGGGCTGGCGGCCGCGGCCGCGGCCGGCACCGTGCGCGGTCAGATTCAGATCACGGGCAATCCCCCCCGCACAGACAGTGCTCCGGCCGAAACGGGCATCACCCGCACCAACCAACCGCCGCTGCGCGATTTTGTCGTCTTCCTTGAAAGCGAAACCGGGACAAATTTTCCACCACCCCGCACTCCCGTCACCATTCAAGTCCGGCGCGACGCGAACAACAACTCCGTCTTTTCCCCGCACGTGCTGCCCGTGCTCGTCGGCACCACCGTGGAATGGCGGAATGAAGACACCGTGTATCACAAATTGTTTTCCCTGTCCGAGGTCGCGATGTTTGAATTTCCCCTCTCCCGGGAAGGCGACGACCCGCACAGGTGGACCTTTGCCAAACCTGGACGCGCGGACGTGTTCTGCTCCATTTACGCCAACATGAGCGGCACCGTGCTCGTGTTGGAAAACCCTTGGTTCACCGGCACCGACTACCGGAATAATTATCTGATTCCGAAAGTTCCCGCAGGCAACTACCGCCTGAAAGTCTGGCACGAACGTCTGCCCATCCAAACCCGGGAAATCACCGTGCCCGAACAAGGCGAGGTGCGCGTGGACTTCATCCTGAATTCCCCCAATCCGGCCGCCCCCGCAAAATGATAACCGCCAAGACCAAGATCCGGTTCAGCCTCCGCACCAAAGTGCTCGTGCCCGTCGTCGTCGTCATGGTGCTGCTGATGACCATCTCCATGTGGTTTGCCTACCGGCGCGTCTATGACCAACTGTTGATCGAAGCCCGGGCGCAACTCATGGAGAGCGGGCGCGAATTCAGCTACCTCCAAGAAATCCACAGCCACGAAATGGTGTGGCGCTACCGCAACATCGTCAGCGAACCCAAATTCAAGGCCGTTGCCGCCATCGCCGAAGCCCGCGCTGCCGGCACCCCCGGTCGCACCCGGCGGCCTGTGGACACCAGCGCGCAGGAAACCTTCCGCGGCCTCATCCAGGACCTCATCCGAGACCGCGTCGCCGATGTCATCCTGCTCACCACCATCACCGATCCGCCCCTGACCGCCGCGCGCGACTCGCACCTCAGCGTCCCCGAATTGGAAGCCGCCTGCGCCGATTCCATCAATCTCGTCCTCAACGGCTCACTGTCCTCCAAGGCTGACCTCGCCCTGATTGATGGGCAGCTTTATGACATCACCACCCTGCCCATCATCGTCAAAGGCGAAATCTACGGCGCCATCAGCTTTGGCGTGCCCAATTCCTTGGAAAACGACTTCTACGAACTCACCCACAGCGAAATGATCCTCCGCGTCAAAGACCAGATCATCGCCTACAAACTCGCCAAGTCGGAAATCCGCCGCCCCTCGCTCCAGCAGGAACTCGCCGCCCGGCTCCCT
The DNA here is from genome assembly GCA_017853785.1 of Verrucomicrobiales bacterium. Classification (GTDB taxonomy): domain Bacteria; phylum Verrucomicrobiota; class Verrucomicrobiia; order Limisphaerales; family JAFMIX01; genus JAFMIX01. Next base: position 53,408 of record JAFMIX010000001.1, on the reverse strand, counting down.
CCGCAGACCGCTCCGGACGACCGCCAGATCCGCCCCATCACCCTGTTCGGCGAGCGCTACCTCTGCCTCAACGCCTCCCTGAACAGCGTCAACAGCCAGCTCAATTACCTCGTCCTCTATCCCATCGAAAAATCCATGCTGGCCTTGGAAAAAACCCAACGGCTCATCTTCCTTGTCAGCCTGATCGCCATCGTCTGCGGCGCCGGAGCTGTCAGCCTGTTCATCCGCTACGCCAGCGCGCCGCTCCAACAACTCCGCACCGGGGCCGAAGCCATCGGCAGCGGCGATTTCACCCACCACGTCGCCGTGAAAACCCACGATGAATTTGGGGAGCTCGCCCAAGGGTTCAACCAGATGACCGCCAAACTGAAACACTCGCGCGATGAACTGGAGAGCACCCTCCAGCGCCTCAAAGACACCCAAGCCCAGCTCATCCAAAGCGAGAAACTCTCCGGCCTCGGCGAATTCATCGCCGGCGTCGCCCACGAACTCAACAACCCCCTCACCACCGTGATGGGCTTCTCCGAACTCCTCCAGCAGGACAACCTCAGCCCCGACCACAAAACCTCCGTCGATCTCATCCTCAAGAGCGCCCAACGCTGCCAGCGAATTGTCCAGACCCTCCTCAGCTTCGCCCGCAGCCACCAACCCGAGCGCACGCCCATCAACGTCAACCCCCTCATTGAAGCCTCGCTGGACATCCTCGCCTACCAGCTGCGCACCGGCAACATTGAGGTCACCACCCAGCTCGACCCCGCGCTCCCCTCCACCTTCGCCGACTCGCACCAACTCCAGCAGGTCTTCGTCAATATCATCAACAACAGCCGCCAAGCCATCGAAGGCCACCAACCCCAAGGCCAGATCAAAATCACCACCCAGACCGCCGGTCCGAACATCCGCATCACGATCCAAGACACCGGCCCCGGCATCCCCGAAGCCAACCTCACCAAAATCTTCGACCCCTTCTTCACCACCAAGGAAGTCGGCAAAGGCACTGGCCTCGGCCTCAGCCTCTGCTACGGGATCATCCAGGAACACGGCGGCAACATCATCCCCACCAACCTCCCCGGCGGAGGCGCCGCTTTCACCATCGAACTGCCCACCAGCGGCGAACCCACCCCCGAACCCCCCGCCACCTCCGCCAGCGATTCCTCCACCACTGATTTCAACCCCAACGAAGGCCGCGGCAAAGCCGTCCTCGCCATCGACGATGAGGAAGCCATCCTCGAAATGCTCCAGGAAGCCCTCGTCCGCCGAGGCTATGAAGTGGCCACCGCCAACAACGGCGCCGCCGGCCTCCGCCGCCTCCGCGAGCACAACTACGACGTCATCCTCTGCGACTGGAAAATGCCCGGGCTCACCGGCCAGCAAGTCTACGAACAACTCCGCGCCACCAACCCCACCCTCGCCGCCCGCCTCATCTTCATCACCGGCGACCTCGTCAGTGACAAAACCCGCGAGTTCCTCGCCGCCGAGAAAAAAATCTGCCTCGCCAAACCCTTCACCATCGCCGAAATCCGCAACGCCATCAGCCAGGTCCTCACCGCCTGAAACCTTTCCCGCCGCAGGGTTGCCCCTCCTGCCCACCACACTTGACCGCACCAAACCCCTGACCTACCATCCCTCCACTCGCATGAAAAATGCCTTCCAGATACTGCTCATCGGTGCGCTGCTGCGCCTTGCCACCCCCGCCAACGCCGAACTCGCCAACGGCGTCAAAGCCATCGTCGGCAGCACCGTCATCACCTACCAGCAGGTCGAAGCCAATGCCAGCCGCGCCATCGAACTCCTCCGCAGCCGCTACGCCCTCCAACCCGAAACCTTTCAGAAAAAACTCACCGAAACCCTCAACGACTCGCTCGAAGACCTCGTGCAACGTCAGTTGATCCTCCACGAATTCAAAAGCTCCGGCTACAGCCTCCCCGAAAACGTCACCGAAGAAGGCGTTCAGGAACGCATCCGCACCCGCTTCGGTGACCGCGCCACCCTCACCAAAACCCTCAAGGCCGAAAACCTCACCTACGAAACCTTCCGGCAACAGATCAAAGACCAGATCATCATCGACGCCATGCGCGGCAAACACGTCTCCGCCAACGTCATCATTTCCCCCCTCAAGATCGAAGCCTACTACAATGCCAACCAGGAACAATTCCGCATGGAGGACCAGATCAAACTCCGCATGATTGTCCTCGACGCCACCGCCGCCCCTACCGCTGAAGGCCGCAAAGGACTCGCCACCGAAATCCTCGGCAAGATCGCCACCGAAGCCTCCTTCAGCGAAATGGCCGCCGTCTACTCCACCGGCTCCCAACGCACCCAAGGCGGCGACTGGGGCTGGATCCAACGCTCCGTCCTCCGCGCCGAACTCGCCACCGTCGCCTTCGCCCTCAAAGCCGGTCAACACAGCGACGTCATCGAAACCCCCGACGCCTGCTACCTCATGCTCGTCGAGGAAACCCGCCCCGCCCAGATCCGCCCCTTGAGCGAACTCCGCGACGAGATCGAGAAAACTATCCAAGCCCAGGAACGCGCCAAAATCCAGCAGGACTGGATCAACCGCCTCAAAAAGAAAACCTTCGTCCGCTACTTCTAGCCCTCCGCTACCATGCGCATCGGCATCGCCCTCGGCGACATCACCGGCATTGGCCCTGAAGTCACCCTCAAAGCCCTCGCCGCCACCGACCCCGCTGATTCCGCCTGCTACCTGCTTATCGGCGACACCGCGCACCTGCGGCAACTCAACCAGCAACTCGGCCTCCACCTGCCGCTCGAAGATTTTTCCGCCGCGGCCGCCACCGCCAGATTCACCATCGTCCAGCCGCTCCCGGAATCCCTGCCGCCGAACCTTCCCCCCGGAGCTCCCGCCGCCGCCCGCGCCGCCATGGCCTGGCTGCACGACGGCGCCCAGCGTTGCCTGCGCGGCGAACTTGCCGCCCTCGTTACCGCCCCCGTCAACAAGGAAACCATCATCCGCGCTGGCCACAGGGATTTTGTCGGCCAGACCGAACTCCTCTCCAGCCTCGCACACACCGAACGCACCACCATGATGCTCCTCGGCCACGACGAACAAGGCCGCTGGCTCCGCGTCGCCCTCGCCACCAACCACGTCCCCATCCGCGCCGTTGCCCAGAACCTCACCGCCGAAAAAATCACCCGCGCCATCGAACTCGCCGCCCAAGCCTGCCGCGACCTCGGCCTCCCCCGCGCCCGCGTCGCCGTCTGCGGCCTGAATCCCCACGCCGGCGAAGGCGGCAAGATCGGCACCGAAGAAATCACCGTCATCACGCCCGCCATTCAAGCCGCACAGCAGCAGCGATTGGCCGTCACCGGGCCGTGGCCTGCCGACGCCCTGTTCTACCACGCGCTGCGCGGCGAATGTGACGCCGTGGTGGCCATGTATCACGACCAAGGTTTGGGGCCGCTGAAAATGATCGGCTTTGAGACCGGCGTGAACTGGACGCTGGGACTCCCCTTCATCCGCACCTCGCCCGACCACGGCACCGCCTACGATATCGCCGGCCAAAACCGGGCGAATCCCTCCAGCATGGCCGCCGCCATGCGGCTGGCCCGGCAACTGGTTCAAGCCAAAGCCGCCCGCTAAACCGCCGCCGGCTTTGACGGGCCGGCCGCGCCCCTTTGAAATTATTTCTAGCGCGGGCGGTGGAACAGAAATCCTTCGTCAAGCCCCGCCAAATTCATTAGATTCGCCGGCATGAAAACCAAAAAGGCTGCCATCGTCGGCGCGTCCGGTTACTCCGGAGAAGTCCTCGTGCAATTGCTCCTGAACCATCCGCACGCGGAACTCGTCGCCGTCACCTCGCGCCAGAACGCCGGGCAGCCGCTCGCACAAATCTTTCCCAAGTTCGCCAGCCATCCGAAATCCAAGACGCTCCGGTTCAGCGAGCCGAACGCTGAAGTCCTCGCCAAGCAAGCGGACATCGTCTTCCTCGCGCTGCCCCACGGCGTCGCGGCCGAGTTCGCCGTGCCGCTGTTGCAACTCGGCTGCCAGGTCATCGACTTGAGCGCTGATTTCCGCCTGCGGAGCGCCGAGGTCTACAAGGAATTTTACGCCCATGACCATCCCGCACCGGAACTCCTCGCGAAGGCGGTCTATGGCCTGCCGGAAGTTTACCGCAAGGAAATCAAAACCGCCCAGCTCGTCGCCGCGCCGGGCTGCTATCCCACGAGCATATTGTTGCCGCTCATTCCGCTGCTGCAAGCCGGACTCATCAATCCCGCCGGCATCATCGCCGACTCCCTCAGCGGCGTCAGCGGCGCGGGCCGCAAAGCCGAGGTGGATTACCTGTTTTGCGAGTGTAACGAAAGCGTCCGCGCCTACGGCGTGCCGAAGCACCGGCACTTGTCGGAGATCGAGCAGGAACTTTCGCTCGCCGCCGGCACGAAGGTGACGCTCCAGTTCACGCCGCACCTGATTCCCGTCAACCGCGGCATCCACACCACGCTTTACCTCGCGCCGGAAAAAAATTTTACCACCGCCGCCGAAGCCGCCGCGCTCGGCGAAAAAATCGCCGCGTGCTACGTCAAAGCTTATGCGAACGAACCCTTTGTGCGGCTGCTCGAAGGCAAGGCGCTGCCCGACACCAAGAACGTCGTCGGCACGAACGTCTGCGAGATCGCGTGGCGGCTTGACCCCCGCACCGGCCGGCTCATCGTCCTGAGCGCCGAAGACAACCTCGTCAAAGGCGCCAGCGGTCAGGCCGTGCAAAGCATGAACCTCGTCTGTGGCTGGCCGGAGACGGCGGGGCTCGTCTGACCGTGGCCAGCACTTCTAAATGGGACGCGGCGGACTACGCCGCCAACTCCGCCGTTCAGCTTGCTTGGGCGCGCGAACTCATCGCCCGCCTCAAGTTGCATGGAGACGAGCGTGTTCTCGACGTCGGCTGCGGCGACGGCAAAGTGACGGCAGAACTCGCCAGAACCGTGCCGCGCGGCCAGGTTGTGGGCGTGGACGATTCGGCGGAGATGATCCGCTTCGCGCGCAAGACATTTCCGGCCACAGCGAATCCAAACCTCAAATTCCAGACCGCCGACGCCCGCGCATTCCACTTCGCCAAGCCCTTCGACCTGTTGTTTTCCAACGCTGCGCTGCATTGGGTGGACGACCACCAAGCATTTCTGCGCTGCGCTGGCGCCGCACTCAAGCCCGGCGGGCGGCTCATCGTCTCCTGCGGCGGCAAGGGCAATGCCCACGATGGCTTCCTCGCGCTGCGGCCCGAGATGCGGTTGGCACGCTGGCGGCAATACTTCCGCAAAATGCCGCTGCCGTATTTCTTTTACGCGCCCGAGGATTACGAAAAATGGCTGCCGCGTTGCGGCTTCAAACCGAGACACATCGAGCTGGAAGCCAAGGACGCCACCTACGCCGGCGCGGAAGCTTTTGCCACCTGGCTGCGCACGACCTGGCTGCCCTACACCCAGCGCGTGCCGGAAAATCTACGCGAGGAATTCATCGCCGCGGTCACCGCCCGCTACCTTGCCAAGCACCCTGCGGACGCCACGGGGCTGGTTCACGTCCGCATGGTGCGGCTCGAAATCCAGGCCGAAAGAATCTGACAACCAAGAAACAAACGCACGAAGGGAAAAAACTTTGTTCCTTTGATTCTTTGTTGTTCAATTTTCCGAAGAAATGAAACTGAAGTTCAAATCCATCAAAGGTTCGATCGTCGCTCCGCAAGGCTTTCTCGCGAGCGGCGTGTTCTGTGACATCAAACGCCTCGGCACCGGCAAAGGCTCAAACAAAGGCCCGAAGCGCGACCTCGCGCTTATCGTCTCCGAAGTCCCCGCCGCCGTCGCGGGCATGTTCACCACGAACCAGGTCTGCGCCGCGCCGGTGAAGGTCTGCGTCGAGCGCGTGAACCATGGCGTCGCGCACGCCGTCGTCGTGAACAGCGGCAACGCCAATGCCTGCACCGGTCGCCAGGGCATGAAGGATGCCCGCGAAATGACCGCCGTGCTCGCCAAGCAATTGCACATGCCCGAGCAACACGTCCTCGTCGGCAGCACCGGGCGCATCGGCGTCACCATGCCAATGGCGAACGTGAAGCGCGGAATTCTCGCCGCCGCGCAACTGCTCGGCAACGCGCCCGCCCAAGCCGATGAAGCGGCGGAAGCCATCATGACCAGCGATTCCAAGCAGAAGCAGGTCGCCATTGAATTCAAGCTGGGCGGCAAGACCGTCCGTATCGGCGGCATCTGCAAAGGCGCGGGCATGATCCAGCCCGGCATGAGCGCGACGGGCGCGCGGCCCGCCGCGTTGCCGCACGGCGGACTCCACGCGACGATGCTCGGCTTCATCACCACCGACGCGGCGATTGAAGCGAAAGCGTTGCAGGCCGCGCTGCGCGAAGCCGTGGCGCACAGTTTCAACCGCATCACTGTGGACGGCGACATGAGCACGAACGACACGGTGCTGGTGCTAGCCAACGGACTCGCGGGAAATGCGGAGTGCGGAGTGCGGAGTGCGGAATTCAGATTATTTCAAGCGGCGCTGACGCATGTCTGCCTCGAACTTGCGAAGATGATCGTGCGCGACGGCGAAGGCGTGCACCGCGTTGTGACCGTGCGCGTGAACGGCGCGAAGACGATCCAAGACGCCGATGCCGCCGCCCGCGCGGTGGCGAACAGCGCGCTGGTGAAGACCAGCTGGCACGGCGGCGACCCCAATTGGGGACGCATCATTGATGCCATCGGCTACTCGCCCGCGACGGTGGTGGAGGATAAGATCGACATCGGCTACAGTGCGCCCGGGGGAAAGCAAATTCTCTGGAGCTTGAAGCGCGGCCAGCCGACGAAGGCGACGTTCAAGCAGCTGTGCCTCGCCGTAGCGCCGAAGGAATTCGAGCTGCATATCAACCTGAACCTCGGCAAAGCTGCCGCTGTGATGTATGCCGCCGATCTGACTGAGGCCTACGTGGACTACAACAAAGGCGACGTGACCGACCCGACCACATTGGGCGGCTAGTTCCCCAGCGGGCTATTTTTCCAGCCGGCCGGCGGCCCAAAGCGTGCCGCGCGCGACGAGCTTGAGGAAATTCTCATCGCGCCACGCGTCGTCGGAGTGGCCGAAGGTCGTGCCGAAAACACGGGCTTTGCCATATTGGTTGACCCACGCCACGGGATAGGTCTTGCCGTCCTGCTCGCTCAGGGAGGTCGCCAGCGCGGTCGCGTTCGGCCAGAGTTTCTCGATGACGTAAAGCTCGTCCATGGGTGTCACCCAACTGGAAACGAGTCCGTTGAGGATGACGTGATCCGCCGCCACCAGCTTGACTGGATATTTCCCCTGATGGTCGTGCCGCCGACTGGTCACCCCGAGAAACTCGCGCCAGTCATCAATGGCCGTTGCCCGATAGGTGTGCATCGCGCAATGGATCACCACCGCCGGAGTTCCAGCCCGATGCGCGCTCGTGATCTTGCGGATGTAGGCTTGGTTGGTGGTGTTGGCAAAACATTCGTTGTGCACCACCACATCGAAGCCCTTCGCCCAATCGGGACGGTCATAAAGCGAGATTTCAGCCTGGGTGCCTTTGCCCTCCATGACAATCGTCCACTCGACCGGCGTGAGTTTGGCGAGGGCGTTGGTGAGTTGCTGGGCTTGGAACGGGTAATTGTGGCAGCAACCACCGGTGATCAGCAGCGCCCGCACCGGCTTGGCATCCGCCGCCGCAACGAAAAACGTCATGCTGGAGAGAAGCAATCCGGCGACTACGAGAATAATTCGAGGAATCATGCCGTTGACGCTAGCGAGGCGGCGCGGTCGGGTCAACCTTGCGGTGGGATAAAAGGAGAAATTGAAGCGGAGCGGCAGCATCCGTTGGAAGTCACGCTTCAGCGTGTTTCGGAATGACTGCGACCACGGGCTGGAACTCCAACAGTGATACGCGTCTCGTCTGCGGCTACCCCAAGCGCCACGGGGCGCGGTATTCGCGGGTGAGCCACGCGGGGTTGCCGGCGCCGCCGGCGAATTCTTCCGTCTCCGGATTCCACTGGATGCGCTCGTGATGGTAGTAGGCGAGATTCATCAGGTTGCAGGCGGTGGCGGAGCGGTGGCCGGTCTCCACGTCGCACAACGGCAACCGGCGGGTGCGCATGCTGTTGAGCCAATCGGTGAGATGATTGCTGCTGCGATACAGCCGGACGGCGTTCGCGGGCAGCGCTTCCTTCAAGAGGCGCGGGCCGGCGTCAACGTCTTTCGCCTTCAGTTTGCCCTCCAGCCAGACCTGGAATTTTTCGCGGCTGACAAAAATCTTTCCCGCAGCGCCGTGGAAGGTGATGCCGTTTCCGTCCGGGATATGGGTGACTTCCAACCCGGTCGCGTAGCGCACGCGCACGCCGGAGACCGCCTCGGGTTCGGGCGCCGGCAAAACCTCCACCGGCCCGCTCGCGTCAAAATCAAAAGCCCAATGCACGATGTCCAGATGGTGCGCGCCCCAGTCCGCGATGCCGCCGCCGCCGTATTCGCGGTAGTGCCGCCATTGCGGGTAGCCTTTGTGCAAGCCCCGCGGGCTGAGGATGGAGTTGTAGGGATGCCGTGGCGCCGGGCCAAGCCAGAGATCCCAATCCAGTCCGGGCTCCGGTTTTTCCGCCGGCAGGTCGCAGGGGACAGCGGGCAGCCCCTTGGCGGAACCAGTGAGAGCGATTTCCACCCGGTCAACTTTTCCCAAAAGGCCGTTGCGGATCAGTTCTGCGGCGGCGCGGAACTGGCTCATCGAACGCTGCATACTGCCGACCTGCAACATCCGGTCGTGGGCGCGCACGGCGTCCACCATCGCGCGGCCTTCGCGGATGGTGTGGTTCATCGGCTTCTCGCAATAAATATCCTTGCCCGCCTTGGCGGCGGCGATGGCGATGAGCGCGTGCCAGTGGTCTGGCGTGGCGATCACCACGCCGTCGATGTCAGACCGCGCGAGCAGGTCGCGGAAATCATTGTAAGCGGCGCAGCGGGACGCGGCGGCGGCGGGAGCGAGTTGGGCGACGAGGTTTTGGGCGTGGACGCGGCGGTTGGCGTCCACATCACAGACCGCAAGCACCTGCACATCCGGGCGCGGCAGAAAAGCGCGGAGCAAAGCCTTGCCCTGCGTGCCCGTGCCGATGAAGCCGAGGGTGATGCGGTCAGAAGGTTGCAGGCGATCACGACCGCCCACCGCGCAACCGGGCAGGATGAACGGGGCGGCGAGCGCCGGGCCGGCGGTGGCCAGAAACCGCCGGCGGGTGAATTGCCGGGAGGAATTCATTTGCGCAAGGCTGGTAAAAACCCGCGCCGGAGGCGGCGCGGGTTCTGGCATTGGATGCTTCCGCCCGGCCTCACAGCTTGTAGAACTGCTCCCATTCCTTGCGCGGCGGCACGCCGGCGAGCAGCTCGTTGGCGAGCTTGTGGTTGGTGATCTGCTTGGTGGCGCGGTCGAAGATCAGTTTGGCGTTCACGCGTTGGGCGATGATGCCGATGGCCATCGCCTGGCAGAGCGGCCCGGCCACAGCGAAGTTGGAACGGGTCTGCTCCTCGCCGGCGGCGGATTTCAGGAAGTTCGCGAAATGGTTGGATGGACTCTTCGGGACTTTTGGCAGCTTACTGGTGATGTCTGCGGCGGCGGCGTCCGGGAGAATCTGGAGCGTCGAGCCGTGCGAACCGCCCTTGAAGGTCAGGCCTTCGCCGTAGATCACTTTGCCGGGAGGGGCTTTCTTGGTGTCAATCTTGCCTTTGGCCGGCGGCGGGATGTTGGGATCCACCACCGCCTCGCCAAAGTTGCCGGGCAGCGGCGGGAGGTTCTTCACACCGTCATACCAAGTCAGCTCACATGGCGGCTGCGCACCGCGCGCCGGGAAGCGGAAGGCGAGCGTGGAGGCCTGCGGGAAGATGAAGCGGTTGAGTCCTTCGAGCTTCACGGCTTCCACTTCGGTCGGCAGCCCCAGATCCAGGAACTCATGCGCCGTATCGAAGATGTGCGCGCCCCAGTCGCCGAGCGCACCGTTGCCGAAGTCGAACCAGGAACGCCATTCGCCGTTGATGTAGCCGGTGTTGTATTTGTGCGCCTCGGCGGACGCGAGCCAGCAATCCCAGTCGAGGGTGGCGGGCACGGGTTCTTCGGGGAGGTAATCGGTGAATTTGCTGAAGGCAAAATTTGCCGTGTCATGCCAACGGCGGGGGTTGTTCATGAACGCCGTGATCTTGGTGACGTTCTTGATGATGCCGGCTTCAGTCCAGGCTTTGAACTGGAAGTAGTTTGCATCCGAATGGCCTTGGTTGCCCATCTGGCAGGCGACGTGGTATTTCTTTTCGGCGGCCATCATCAGTTCGATCTGGCGGAAGCTGTGCGCCATCGGCTTCTCGACGTAGACGTGTTTGCCGAGGGACATCGCCAGCATGCTGATGGGAAAATGCGAGAAGTCCGGCGTCGCGACGCTGACCGCCTCGATGTCCTTGCCCATCTTGTCGAACAGCTTCCGGAAATCCTGGAAGCGCGGAACGGCCGGGAACATTTTCAGGACGCCTTCGGTGTGCTTCGCGCCCATGTCCGTGTCACACAGCGCGACCACCTCGGCGAGACCGGTTTCGTGGAGCGCCTTCACCACTTCCGCGCCGCGATTGCCGATGCCGATACAGGCGAGTTTGACGCGCTGCCCGGCAGCACTTTTTGGTTTGGCGGCGAACAGGGCGGCCGGAGACAGCGAGGTGAGCGCTCCGGCAGCGAGCACGCCCTTGAGGAAGGAGCGGCGGCGGATGGCGGCGGAGAGAAACTGGGCTTGGCGGGGTGATTTCATATTTGGCCTGGTGGTGGGCGGGTAAAGATTTACTGGTTGCCGAGAGTGCGGATCTTGAGGTTGCGGAACGAGACGGGGTTGCCGTGATCCTGCAACAAGATGTGCCCGTCCGGCCATTCGCCGAAGCCGGGAATGTTCTTGTATTTGCTGGCGGCGACCAACTCGCGGAAGGCGGCGGAGTTGCGGTCGTATTCCAGAATCTTCGCACCGTTGAGCCAATGCTCGACGTGCGGGCCGCGCACGACGATGCGGGCGGTGTTCCATTCGCCGATGGGGTTGGGGGCCTTGGTGGCAGCGGCGGTCTTCAAGTCGTAAAGCGAGCCGATGGTGCGGTTGCCGTCACGCCCGAGCTTGGCGTCCGGATGGCGGGCGTCGTCGAGAATCTGGAACTCGCAGCCGATGGCCGAACCGACGCCGGTGGGTTTGCCCGTGACCTTGTCGATGGGCGACAGGTTCGGCTGGACGAAATACTTGATGCCGCTGTTCGCGCCGGGCGTGATGCAGAAATCCGCCACGAGCTCGAAGCTGGAGTAGCGCTCGCGGGTGATGATGTCGCCACCACCGGTGGATTCTTCGCCTTTGTTGTCATTCACGGCGAGGACACCATCCTGAATATTCCAGCCGCGGTTGGGGAAGGCATCCGCCTTGGCGCTGCGCCAGCCTTCGGTGGTCTTGCCGTCCCAAAGCAATTTCCAACCGGCAGCTTTTTCCGCTTCGCTCAAGATGTTGCTGGTTTGTTTTTCATCGGTGATGGCCGCGCTCTTGGCTTCTCCCTTGATTTCGCGGAGACGGATGTTGCGGAACTTGGCGTGCAGACCAGTCTTCGATTTGTCTTTGCCGACGCCGTGCACCTGCAACCCGATGCGCCCGCGCAGGGTCATCGCGTCGGAGAAGTCGGCGCGCGGTTCGCCGTTGAGCCAGATCTTGATGGCGGGCCCGACGCACAGCAGGCGGAGCTTGTTCCATTCGCCGGGCTTGCTGATTTTACGGCCTTGCTCCGTGAATTGATCGGCGCTGCCGCCCAAGCGTCCGGGGTAAAGCCAGTTGCGACGCGCTTCGTCATAGACGCCGGCGGTCCACATCCGGTTGCGCTTGGGGTCCATGTCAATCTCGCACTGATAGCCGTGCATCCGGTCGGCGGGGAGCTTGATGTCCTTGCCGTCGACCCGGATGGTGCGGGCGTCCGGGAAGACTTCGCTGCGGAACATCACGCCGGAATTGAGCGCGGCGTCCACCTGATATTCCAGCTCCAGCTCGAAGTCGCCGAAACTGTCCTTGGGGCAAAGAAAGCTGTTGCCCGTGTCCGGGACAGATTCGCCCACGATGACACCGTCCACCACGGTGTATTTGGCCGCGCCGCCGTGCTGCTCCCAGCCATCGAGGTTTTTTCCGTTGAACAGGTTGATCCAACCATCCTCGGCCCGCAACGACGGGAGCGGCAGAGTGGCGGCGACGAACAATGACAGTAGTTGATTTGTTTTCATGGTGGCGTGTTGTTCGACGTATTATCCCGCCCAAGGGTTTTGAAACAATGTTTTTCCTTCGCCACATCATCCCCTAATCGGGGGAGGCGTTCCTGAAACAAAACCGGCTTTCGTTGCCACCGGACAACTGTTAAGAATCAGCCGTGCAAGACCTCATCGCCAAAGCCACGACGCTGCTTGAAGCGTTGCCTTACATCCAGAAATTCCGCAGCCAGACGTTCGTCGTCAAATACGGCGGTTCGTTCATGGACTCGCCCGACCCCGCCGTCCGCAACGGCGTGGCGCGCGACGTCGTCTTCCTTGAAGCCGTGGGCATCAACCCCGTCGTCGTCCACGGCGGCGGCAAAGCCATCACCCGCGCCATGGAAGCCGCCGGGCTGAAGGCGAATTTCATCCAGGGCATGCGCGTCACCGACGAAGCCACCGTCAACGTCGTGGACAAAGTCCTTTCCCGGGAAATCAATCCGGAAATCGTGAAGACCGTTGAATCGCTCGGCGGCAAGGCGCGCGGATTCTGCGGCGCGGACATCTTCAAATGCCGCAAGCTGCTGCTCGACGACAAGGACAATCCCGGCAAGAAAATCGACGTCGGCTACGTCGGCGAAGTCATCGAGGTAAACACCGACCCGCTGCGCCAGTGCATCCGGCGCGGCGTCACGCCGGTCATCAGCCCCGTGGCGCTCGGCGAGGACGGCAAGATCTACAACTGCAACGCCGACGTCGCCGCCGCGCAGGCCGCCATCGCGCTCAAGGCCAAGCGATTGGTGTTCATGAGCGACGTACCCGGCCTCATGCGCGACCCGAAAGACCCCGCCACCATCATCACGCACCTGCAAATCTCCGAAGTATCCGCACTCAAAACCGCCGGCATCGTGGACAAGGGGATGATTCCGAAGGTGGACAGTGCCGTCGCCGCCATCCAGTCCGGCGTGGACAAGGTTTCGTTCGTGGACGGCCGCCTGCAACATTCCGTGCTGCTGGAAATCTTCACCGACGAAGGGAATGGCACGGAAATCGTCTTGTGAAAAACCAACTCACCGCCGAGACGCGGAGGCGCAGAGTTTCTGTAATTTTTTTCTCTGCGTCTCCGCGTCTCTGCGGTTAAATCACCCCAATGAAAGATATTGCACCGCCGCCGCCGATTCTGCGGAATCAATTTGAGACCATCCGCGAGCAGTTCACCAAGAACGTCGTGCCCAGCTACGGGCGCTTCGACATCGCGTTCAGCCACGGGCGCGGCAGCGAGCTGTTCGACGTGAACGGCAAGCGCTATCTCGATCTCGGTGGCGGCATCGCCGTCTGCGCGCTCGGGCATTGCCACCCGGCCATTACCGAAGCGCTCGTCGAGCAGTCCAAGAAACTCGTCCACGTCTCGAATCTGTATTACACGGAGCAGCAGGGCCGGCTCGCGGCGGAACTCGTGAGCCGCATCGCGCCGGGCAAAGTCTTTTTCTGCAACAGCGGCGCGGAGGCGAACGAAGGTTTGTTCAAGCTCGCGCGCAAATTCGGCCACGACGAAGGCCGGTTCGAGGTCATCACCACCGTGAATTCCTTTCACGGCCGCACGCTCGCGGGCATTGCCGCCACCGGACAGGACAAGGTGAAGAAAGGTTTCGAGCCGATGACACCCGGCTTCCGGCACGTCCCCTTCAACGACCTCGCCGCGATGCGCGCCGCCATCTCGCCCGCCACCGCTGCCATCATGATTGAGGGGGTGCAAGGCGAAGGCGGCATCACGCCTGCGGCGGTGGAATATCTGCTCGGCTTGCGCGCGTTGTGCGACGAGAAGAAGCTGCTGCTGCTCATGGATGGCGTGCAGTGCGGTCATTTCCGGACGGGCAAGTTCCAGAGCTTCCAGCGCATCCTCGAAGGCGTTGCGGGCGCGGAAAAATTTGTGCCGGACGGCATCTCGATGGCGAAGGCGCTCGGCGGCGGTTTTCCGATGGGCGCATTCTGGGTGCGGTCGCCTTACGCCGACCTGCTCGGCGCGGGCACTCACGGCACGACCTACGGCGGCACGCCGCTCGCGTGTGCCGTAGCGTTGAAAGTCCTTGAAGTCATCGAGCGCGAGCAGCTCGCGGACAACGTGCGGACAACCGGGGAATTTTTGAAGAATGAAATCAACCGGCTGGCAAAGACTTATCCCGGCGTCATCAAAGGCGCGCGGGGCATGGGCTTCATCCTCGGCATCGAACTCGCGGAGAACATCCCGGCGTTCGCCGGCAGCGAGAAGCCGCACGCCATACAGTTCGTCAACCGCTTGCACGATGCGGGCGTGCTGACGATTCCGAGCGGTAACCAGATCGCACGGCTGCTGCCCGCGCTGAACCTCACACGCGCGGACGCGGCGGAAGGCATCGGCTTCATCGAGGCTGTGGTCAAAAAGCTGGCTTAAAATCATGCCGCTGCCCGCGCTCATCGCCATCATCCTGGTTATACAAGTGGCGTTGGGCATCGCGCCGAAAGCCGACCGCATGACGTGGGCGATGGAGAACGCGCCGACGTGGATCGGCCTCGTGATTTTGGGGTTCACGCACAAGCGATTTCCGCTGTCGCGGTTCTGCCTGCATCTGTTTGTGCTGCACTCCATCATCCTGGCGGTCGGCGGACATTACACATACGCCAAAGTTCCATTCGGCGAGTGGATGAAGGATTGGTTCGGCTTCACGCGCAATCATTACGACCGCATCGGGCATTTCGCGCAGGGTTTCATTCCGGCGGTGTTCGGGCGCGAGCTGCTGTTGCGCACCTCGCCGTTGCAACGCGGCAAATGGTTGGCATTCCTCGTCGTGAGCGTGTGCCTGGCCTTCAGCGCGTGCTACGAATTCATCGAGTGGTGGACGGCGCTCGCGACCGGCGACGCAGCGACGGACTTCCTCGGCACGCAAGGCGACGTGTGGGATACGCAGATGGACATGTTCATGGCGCTCATTGGCGCAACGGGCGCAATGCTGTTCGTCGCCCGCTGGCACGATCGGTCGTTGGAGAAACTCAAATGAACCCGGCCGCGCTCAAACACCTTGCCGCCGTCGACCCCGTGATGCGGAAGCTCATCCGCGCCATCGGCCCGTGTGCGCTGAAGCCGGAAACAAAACGCTCGCCGTTCCAGTCGCTCGTGCAGGCCGTCGCGCACCAGCAGCTCAACGGCACGGCGGCGGATACGATCCTCACGCGGTTCAAGAAATTGTTCCCCGGCAAAAAATTTCCGCGCCCGGAAGACTTGGCGAAGGTCACGGACAAACAGATTCGCGCGTGCGGCTTTTCCTTCGCCAAGATCGCGGCCATCCGCGACATCGCGGCGAAGACGCTGGACGGCACGATTCCCAGTTCGCGCGCCATCGCCAAGCTTAGTGACGAGGAAATCGTCACGCGCTTGACCGAGGCTCGTGGCGTCGGGCGCTGGACGGTGGAGATGTTGTTGGTTTTCCAGCTCGGACGCGAAGACGTATTACCAGTGGACGATTTCGGCGTGCGCAACGGCTTTCGCCTCGCCCACAAAAAGCGCGAGATGCCCAAGCCGAAGACCTTGGCAGCGTTCGGCGAAAAGTGGAAACCGCACCGTACCACGGCGGCATGGTATCTGTGGCGCGCGGCGGATTTGGCGAAAAAATAGAGTGACTCCGGGCCGGGGCTTGGTTATTAAACTCCCTTTTTGAGGCATGAAACATTTGTTGAGCATTGAGAAGCTGGCCCGGGCGGATATGGAATATATCCTTGCCGCCGCCGGCGCGGTGAAGCAGCAGCGCGGGCATGAACTGACCCAGCCGCTCGCCGGCCAGACGTGGCCGCTGATCTTTTCCAAGTCGTCCACGCGCACACGGGTCTCGTTCGAGGTCGGCATCAGCGAACTCGGCGGGCGGCCGATGTTTCTGAGCGCAGCGGACATCCAGCTCGGACGCGGCGAACCCATCAAGGACACGGCGCGGGTGCTGGGGCGGATGGTGCACGGCGCAGTCATCCGCACCTTCGCACAGCGCGATGTGGAGGACTTCGCACAATTTTCCGGCATCCCGACCATCAACGCGCTCACGGACGACGAGCATCCGTGCCAGATCCTCACGGATATTTTCACGTTTGAGGAAAAACGAGGACCGATCGCCGGCAAGACCGTCACGTTCATCGGCGACGGCGCGTGCAACGTGGCGAACTCGTGGATTTTTGCGGCGGCCAAGCTCGGCTTCGAGCTGCGCATCGCCGCGCCGAAAGCGTTTCAGCCGACGGCGGAATTATTGGAGCGGGCCGGCGGCAAGATCAGTTGCACCGAAGACGTGAATGCTGCTGTGAGCGGCGCGGATTTGATTTACACCGACGTGTGGGTCTCGATGGGCAAGGAGGCCGAGGCGGCGGCGCGGCTGGAGCAGTTGGCCGGCTATCAGGTCAACCAGGCGCTGGTGCGGCGGGCGCGGCCCGGCGCCTTGGTGATGCACTGCCTGCCGGCGTATCGCGGCAAGGAGATCGATGAGGAAACCTTCGAGGCCAATGCGGCCACCATCTTCACGCAGGCGGAAAACCGGCTGCACGTGCAAAAGGCGATTCTGAACTGGGCGGTAGCGTGACAAAACCCGGCGGCGCGGCCGGTCAACCGCGACTTATTTCCCGTAAAGCCGCAGATACTTTACCGCCACGGTCAAATCCTTCGGCCATGGCGCGGCAACGGTGAGCAATTCGCCGGTGACGGGATGCGGCAGATTCAATTCCTCGGCATGAACCATCGCGGAGGCGAGCAGTGGACGTTCAAATTTTCCCGGCTTCAGGCGGAAATGCGGTTTCAACCGCGAGAGCAGCAGCGGCTGACCGCCGTAGAGTTCATCGCCGACGACGGGCCAGCCGGCGTTTTGCAGGTGCACGCGGATCTGATGCGGGCGGGCGGTGGCGGGTTCGCATCGCAGCAGGGTGCAGTGGGCGAACCGCTCCAGCGCGGTGAAAACGGTCTTCGATTTCTTCCCGCGCCGGGCATCCACGTGATGCTTGCCGGGCCTGACGGGATGCGGCGCGACCTTGGCCCCGATCTCAAAGCGGTCCTCCAGCGGCGTGCCGTGCGCGAGGACGACATATTTCTGCAACGGTTTTTCCGAGCCGAACAGGTTGGCGAGCGCGATGAGGGCGGGCTTGTTCTTCGCCAGCAGCAGCACGCCGCTGGTCTCGCAATCGAGGCGGTGTGCGTTCGCCAGATAAGTCAGATTCCGCGACTGTGCCCAGGGTTTGCCGGCGGCGATGCCGGCGTGCAGCAACTGCATCAGGCTCGGGCGGTCGGGATTGTTGCGGTCGGGCGAGACCAGCAGGCCGGCGGGCTTGTCGAGGGCAAGCAGATGCTCGTCTTCAAACAGGACGGGAATTTCCCAGAATTCCTTGGTCGCGGGCGCAGACAGTTTGATGGCGGCGCTCATCGGCGGAATCAAGCGTGGTGGCGGTGGCCCGCAGGTTGCTGCATTTCAAATTACCATCGGGCGCGGCGGGTCACTGCGGCCCGGCTTCCTGACGCCGGGCCAGCGGGGTGTCGCGCAGACCGACGGAAGCTTCGCGGGAGAACCAGGCGTTGAACGCCTCACCCTGACGCGTCTGGCGCACTTGCGCGAGGAAGGCGGGGAGTTCGGCCTGCACCTTGGCTTCGGCCACAGGCGTGCGCGTGAGGACATGGACCACCAATCCGCCGTCACCGGTGGGGACAAAGCCGCTGTTGCCGCCAATAGGCAGGCCGTAGGCGACCTCCTGCAACCGGCCGAGGCTGAGGTATTCCTCGGCTTCGGGCAGGGAGCGGGTGGCCAGCGAGAAAGCGGGGAGCTTGATGGGCGTGACTTTCGCGGCTTTGCAATGCGCGGCGAAGTCCACCCCGGGCTGGAGGCCGGCGGCGAAGTTCGTGGCGGCGGCGCGGGCGAGCAGCGCGGCTTGGTAATTCCTGAAATCCGTGGTGACTTCCTGACGGATGCTGTCGAGCGGGGGGATTTCGCTGGGGATGACTTTCTTGAGCGCGATGACGTAGACGGCGTCCTCGGCGATGATGGGGCCGACGAAGGGTTCTTCGGCAGTGCGCGCGAACGCGGCCTGGGCAAAGCTGGCCGGGACGTTCAATTCCACGGGGCCGGTCCGCTGTTCAAAGGGCGCGGTGATGGCGGCGGTGAGCTTGGAATCGGCGGCGAGCTTTTGCAAGTTCTCGGGGGAAACCGGCGTGAGTTCCAGTAATTTGTCGGTGAACGCCACGGCGTTGGTGCGGGCCGAGCGGAGGGCGAATTCGCGGCGGGCATCGGCGCGGATTTCCTGCTTGGCGGCTTCGGCGGTGACCCCTTTGTAGTAGTTCGTGCCGCCGCGTTGCGCATAGATCGCGTCCACCTGCGCGGCGAAATTGGTGAGCGTGGCAATCTGGCGGTCGGCGATGTCGAAATAATCGGCGGAGGCAAATCTGACGTAGCTGACCTGACGGCGGTCGCCCACGCGATAGCGTGCCATCTGTGCCTTGAAGAATTCGTCCACCTTTTCCGGCGTGACAGTGACGGCGGCCATGAAGTTCGTGGCGGCAAAGGCGGCGATCTCGGTGGTGATCTCCTCGTGCTCATGGCGGAAGAGCAGTTCCGCTTCCGGCGCGGTGGTGAGCTTGCCGCTGATGCCGAGCGCGGTGACCATCTGGCGGACGCCAAGCTCGTATTCCATAAGGTCGTTGAAATCTTTAACCGTCATGCCCTGGGGTTTGAGCACTTTGGCTTCAAAGTCTGCGAGCGGCAGAGCGCCGTTCCCACGGCCCAGTGAGCGGAGGATCTGCCCGGCGGTAAGCCCGACGGCTTCGCGGCTGGTGCGGATGTTCAGGGCTTGCAACTTATTCAGCAGAAACAGGCGCTGGTAGGTTTCGCGTTCCAGATCGAACCCCTGCTGTTTGGCCGCCGGGTCGTTATCCGGCCAGTCGCCGTGACCGAGGAAATAGGAAAGCCGCACCTGCGCGGCGGTGGCGCGGAAGACATCCGCATCAATCGGCTCGCCGTAGATGCTGCCGAGGCTGGCCCGACCCGTACCGGCGTCGGTATTTCCACTACCCGGGCGGAAATAGATGACAAAACTGATGATGGTGACCGTGCTGATGACCAGGAACAGCCATTTCTGGTGGCGGCGAATCGTTAAAAACATAGCGTGTGATTTCCAGTATTGGAGCGGCCAAACTAGCCAGCCCCAGGGGGCGGGTCAAACGCAAAAGCGGTCGGCGGCGGAGGCCGATTCCACGAGCTCCACTTGCAAACCCGCCAAAAACCCCGGCTCCGCCAGCGCCCGCGCAGGAAACCAATTTCACCCAACACGCCGCTTTACAGAGTTTTCAACGCGGACTAAGCTCGGTTCATGTCATCGGAACGCGACGCCACCGAGTTTGTGGACGACGATTTTCAGCCCAGCGCGCCCGCCCCGGCCGCCAGCTATTGGCCTACTGCCACGCCCGCGCCGACGTTGAGCGAGGTGGATGCCGCCGTCGCCGAAAAACAGCAGAAACTCGCCGAACTCAAGCGCGCCCAGGAAGAACTCGAACGCGAACGCGCCGCCCTGGAGGAAACCCGCCGCCGCCAGATGGAATTCCAGACCGGCCGCGAGGAACTGCTCCACCACCTCACCCGCGGGGTCGGCCTGCTGGAAGAATCCGAGGTCACCGCCCGCCGCGACGCCGAGCAGATGGCGCGGTCGCTCGTCGCCTTCAAGGAGGCGCTCGTCAAACTGCAGGCCATCAAGGAAGAGAGCTGGACGAAAGAAAATTTTTCCATCGAACTCACCCGCGCCCTCACCATCGTCGAGAACGCGCGGATGGAATGGAATTCCGCCCGGCTGAAGCTCGCCGTCCTCGGCAGTGAAACGGTCGAAGCGGTTCCCGGCAAGAGTCCGGGCAAGAACGCGGCGGTGGTGACGCCGTTCAGCGAGTTGGGCTTCTTCCAACTCTGCAAGGTCGGCCTTGCGCTTACGTGGCCATTGCTCGTGCCAATTCTCGGGCTGATCATTTACCTCGCGCTCCACTCCCGGCGCTGACCCATTGATGCCATGGGGTGGCTGCCTAAAAAACCCGATCCCGTCACCGCGCGCACCCGCGCGCTCAACGCCCAGATCGCCGCGCTCCAGCAGCAGATCAAAAAACTGGATGTGCAGGTCGGCCGCGCTGGCGCCGGTCCGCGGCTGCGCCCCGCCACTTTGCCGCACGGCGCGAACATCGGCCACACCGCGCCCGCCGCCCCGGCCCCGCCGGCAACCGAGCCGATCTTCGAGGACGTGAACCAGAACCGGCTGAAGGCCAAGGCGGAGAGCGTCGCACCGCCGGAACATTTCAACGAGCTCGGCGTGCGCAAATACGATCTCGCCGGCCTCATCGCCCGGCTCAAAAACAATTTTCGCGGCCCCGCCGCCAGCAATCCGCGCCTGGTGAACTACCTCGCCGCCGGCGGCGTGCAGGGGTTGCGCCCCATGCGCTACGAGAAACGCGTGGCGCGGAATCGCTTCATCGCCTTTGCCCTCGGACTGTTCCTGCTGCTCATCGGCATCCTGTGGGCGTTCCTGCGCAGTCATTGAGATGAAGCCGAAACCTGCTCCCGCAGATCCGTTGGTGGAACTGGCCGTGGTCACGCCGGACGGAATATTCCGCGCCCGCTATTCCGCCACAGGCTTGGCGGCGTTGCGTTTCCCCTCACGCCGCAGCGGCCAGTTGGAACTGAACATCGCCCCCGCGCCCATCGCCCGGTGGCATCGCGCCACCCGCGCCGCGCTCAAACGCGCCCTCGCCGGGCGCGCCCCGCGCGTGCTGCCGCCATTGGATTTGGGCGCGGGCACGGCATTCCAGCAGACCGTGTGGCAGCAACTGCTCAAAATCCCGCGCGGCGAGACGCGCAGCTACGGCGAACTCGCAAAGCTCTTGAAAAATCCCCGGGCCGCCCGGGCCGTGGGCAGCGCGTGCGGAGCGAACCCCATTCCCGTGCTCGTGCCGTGCCATCGCGTGCTTGCGGCGCGGCACAAGATCGGGGGTTATTCCGGCGGGCTGGACTGGAAAAAAAAACTGCTCTGGCGCGAGGAATCGCGGGACTTGTGGCAGGGCTAGCCGGAGCGCGGACGGCGCGCCAGGCACTTAAGATTTTTCTTGCGCCAGCCGCTTCTGCTTGCGCATCACCAGCAGCATGGCGCAGCCGCCAAGGACACCGAAGCCGGCCATGATCACATACCAGAAGAGCCAGCCGTGCTGGGCCTTGGTGGCGTCCAGCACGCGCCCGGTGACGATGAGTGAGATCGCGCCGCCACAGTATTGGAAGGAATCAATCACCCCGGCGGCGAAACCCGCCATCTTTTTGCCGCCGATGTCCATCGGCGCGGCGGCTCCGACAATGGAGTGCGTAGAATTTGCCGTCAGCGAAATCATGATGAGGATGCCGCACCCGACAAGGATGCCGCTGGCGGTCGGGCTGACCAGCCCGCGCAGGATGAGAAGCGCGGCGGTGCTGATGACGCAAGCCTCAAAAAAATAGAGCGTCATGGCGACGGGTGAGCGATGGCCCTTGAAAAACTTGTCCGAGATCCAACCCGAGGCCAACGAGCCGGCGACGGCGGCCATGGGCATCGCGGCCAGCGTCCACGCGACGGTCGGGGGGATGTTCGTCTTCATGTTCATGCCCAACTGTTCCTGAAAATACAGGATCGCCAATTGGTCCGAGCTCGTCCGCACTGCGCCGGTGCAGGCGTAGGCTGCCGCGTAGAACCACACCAACGGATGGGTGAAGATGGTGACGAAGGATTCTTTGAGCGATACGGTGACGCCGGCGGAATTGTCCAATTCATCCTCGATGACGCCGGGAAAACCCGCCTCGTCCGGCGTGGCTTTGGCGGCGAACGACATGAACATGAGCGCCCCCAGCGTGATCAGCGGCGGGATGATGAACAACCAGCGCCATTGGCCCGGCGCGATGACGAGGATGCCGATAGAGATGCCGTTCAGGATCAGCGGCGAGAGTTTCGAGCTGACGACCTGCCCGAGCTGGATCATGAAGCCGAAGATGCCGGCAAACGTGCCGCGTTCCTGCCGCCGGAACCACGCGGCATTGACCTTGACCATGCCCGGCGCGCCAAACGATTGGCACCACCCGTTGACCAGCCAGACCAGCGAGATGGCGAGAAACGCCGGGTCCATCTTGTCCGTGCCGAAAACAAATTTCCCCGCGGCGGCCAAAGCTCCGCCAAGCGCGAGCAACGGCACCACGCCCATCAGCAGGTTGACGCCGATGGTGCCGAGCGCGCCGATCTGCATCGAGCGTTTGCCGCCGATGCGGTCGGAAAGGAGGCCGTTGAAGAGCTGGCCGGTGCCGTAGGTCAGCGACCAGATCGCCAACATGTCGCTGATTTGCGTCGTGGAGAAACCGAATTCCGCCTGCATCCCCGGGGTGGCGAACCGGAAGTTGTAGCGGCACATGTAATAGGAGGCATACATGAGCCCCAAGGAACCCCAGTTCAATCCACGCCGTGCCCGGAAGCCCGGGGGATAGTGACGGCTGGCGGCATCAGTGGCGGCGGTGGGGTTCATGGTCGGGTTAGTTTTTCAGCATCAAGGATTTGCGCGTGAGCTAAACAGACTGCCGCCCGGCGGTCAAAGGGAATTGCCAGAGGAAAAGTGCAGCAATTCCCCGGCGCCAGGGCGAGGGAATTTTGGCGGCGGACGGTTCACGTCATTCCACCGCGAAACTGCCGCAGCGCCACCCACGGATCCACCCGCGCCACGAGAAAATGCGCCCAACGTTGCTGCCAGCGCTGCCAGGGAGTTTGGGATTCCCGCCACGCCACCGGCTCGATCCGCCGGGAATGGGTCAACAGTCGCTCCCCGACCAACCGCGCAGTGGTCGCCACGCCCACCACGTCGAACCGGAGCATGAACTCGTAGTTCAACCGGAGGCTGCGCACATCCAAGTTGGCCGAGCCGACGTATACAGCATCGTCGCAGATGAACAGTTTCGCGTGCAACACCTGCGGCTGATACTCGTAGATCTCCACCCCCGCGCGCAGCAGACGGCGGTAGAGATTACGCCCGGCCAGTTGCGAAACCCGCACGTCAGAATGCCCCGCCAGGATCAGCCGCACGCGCCCGCCGCGTTTCACCACGCGCCCCAATTCCCGCCGCAGCCGACGCGGGGGCAGGAAATACGCCGAAACGATCAACACGTCCCGCGCCGGCGCCAGATCGCGGTGCAACGCCGCCTGGATCGGACTCGGCCCCCGCCCCGGCCGGCTCGATAACAATTCATCGCCCGGGGCGTCAGTCGGCGGTCGGCGCGCCTTGAACGCCCGCAACCGCCGCAGCGGCTGCCGCTCAAAATCCGCCAGCGCGAAGAGCTCTTCGAACGACGCCGTGAGCCGCGCCACCGCCGCGCCCGTCACCCGCCCGCCGATGTCGCACCAACCACGCGCGACGCCGTCGCCGACGTATTCATCCGCGAGATTGAAGCCGCCCACGAACGCCTCCTGGTCGTCGCACACCAGCAGTTTGCGATGGTCCCGCACGCCAAAGCGCCAGAGGCGGAGCGGATTGAAAAACTTCACTTCCGCTCCCGCCGCCGCCAACGGCGCAAAAAAATCATCCGGCAGCAGCCAGGAACCGAACGCATCCACCAGCACGCGCACCCGCACTCCGCGCTGTTGCGCCGCCCGCAAGGCGTCCCGGAATTGCCGCCCCAGTTCGCCGTCGGTGTAGATGTAGGTTTCCAGCCGCACGGATTCCCGCGCCGCGCCGATCGCGGCGAGCATCGCGGG
Source organism: Verrucomicrobiales bacterium (assembly GCA_017853785.1). Taxonomy (GTDB): domain Bacteria; phylum Verrucomicrobiota; class Verrucomicrobiia; order Limisphaerales; family JAFMIX01; genus JAFMIX01. The sequence continues at coordinate 29,409 of JAFMIX010000001.1, read as the reverse complement.
AAAAATTTCCTGGCCGGTGCAGAGCCATTCAAATGCGGTGGGCCGGGAGGCAACCATGCCCTGAAACTATCGGCAACCTCCACGCTTGGCAATCGGCGAGCCGCGGCCAGTCCTTCGCGGCTTGCTTCCGCGCCGCCGGCTGTGGCTAAATGTCCGCCGTGAAAATCATCGGCGTCATCCCGGCGCGCTACGCCTCCACCCGCTTCCCCGGCAAACCGCTCGCCCGCATCGCCGGCAAGCCGCTTCTCCAACACGTCGTCGAACAATGTCAGAAAGCCAAATCCTTGAGCGAAGTCATCGTCGCCACTGACGACACGCGCATCTGGGAATTGGCGCAGAATTTTTGCCGCGCGGAGATGACCCTCCCCGACCACCCCAGCGGCAGCGACCGCATCGCCGAGGTCGCCGCCCGGTGCGCCGGCGATGCCATTGTGAACATCCAGGGCGACGAGCCGCTGATCGACCCGGCGGTGATTGACGCCGTCGCCGCCGCACTCGCAGGCTGTGAAATGTCCACCGCCGCCACGCCGATCACGCACCTTTCCGAGCTGGACAACCCGAACGTCGTAAAAGTCGTTGTCAACGCCGCCGGTCGCGCCTTATATTTTTCCCGGCGCACGATTCCGTATCTGCGTGAGGCCGCCAGCCGTCCGGGAAACGAGCAGTTGGCGGCGTTTCCTTTTTTGAAACACCTCGGCATCTACGGTTACCGCCGCGAAACGCTGCTGCGGCTGGTGAAGTTCCCGGTGTCGCCACTGGAAAACGCGGAGAAGCTGGAGCAGTTGCGCGCACTGGAAAACAGCATCCACATCGCCGTCGTGAAAGTGAATTACGACAGCATCGGCGTGGACGTGCCGGAGGATGTACGGCGAGTGGAAGCAATTTTGAAAACCACGAGTGGACACTAATGCACACGAATTACCAGCGGCGTAGTTCGTGGAAATTGATTCGTGTCTATTCGTGTTAATTCGTGGTTGAAATAAAATGAAATACATATTTGTCACAGGCGGTGTGGTGAGCTCACTCGGCAAGGGCCTGACCGCCGCCGCGCTCGGCACGCTGCTCGAGAACCGCGGCCTCAAGGTCACGCTGCAGAAGTTCGACCCCTACCTCAACGTCGATCCCGGCACGATGTCGCCCTACCAGCACGGCGAAGTCTACGTGCTCGATGACGGCGCGGAGACCGACCTCGACCTCGGCCATTATGAGCGGTTCACGAACGTGAAGCTCTCGCGCATGAACAACCTGACCAGCGGCCAGGTTTATCAGACCGTACTGAACAACGAGCGCGAGGGCAAATATCTCGGCAAGACCGTGCAGGTCATCCCGCACGTCACCGACGAGATCAAGCGCCGCATCCAACTGCTCGCCGAGACCAGCAAGGCCGACATCATCATCACCGAAATCGGCGGCACGACCGGCGACATCGAAGGCTTGCCGTTCGTCGAGGCCATCCGCGAATTTGCGCTGGAGGCCGGCGTGGGCAACACCTGTTTCATCCACGTCACCTACGTGCCGTTCATCAAGGCGGCGGGCGAACTCAAGACCAAGCCCACGCAGCAGAGCGTCGCCAAGCTGCGCGAAATCGGCCTCGCGCCCAACATCATCGCGTGCCGCTGCGAGAAGCCGCTGGACAAGGAGTTGCGCCAGAAGATTTCCATGTTCTGCAACGTGCCCGTCGAGGCCGTCATCGAGGCGAAGGACGTTGACCACAGCATCTACGAGATGCCGCTCATGCTCCAGCGCGAGCGCATGGATGACTTGGTTTGCCGCATCCTGCACCTCACCACGCCCGCGCCGAACATGACGCACTGGCAGGAAATCATCCGCAAGCTCATCGCGCCGCAACACCGCGTGCGCGTGGGCGTCGTCGGCAAATACATCGGCCTGCAGGACGCCTACAAGTCCGTCTACGAATCGCTCATCCACGGAGGCATCGGCAACGATTGCGGCGTGGAACTGGTCCAGGTGGATGCCGAAGAGATCGAAAAGTTCGGCGCGGAGAAGATGCTGCACGGCCTCGGCGGCATCTGCGTCCCCGGCGGCTTTGGCGAACGCGGCATTGAAGGTAAAATCCTGGCCGCAAAATACGCCCGCGAAAACAATCTGCCCTACCTCGGCCTCTGCCTGGGCATGCAGATTGCCACCATCGAATACGCCCGCAATGTGCTCAAGCTCGACAAGGCGCATTCCACCGAATTCAACCCGGACACACCCCATCCCGTCATCGCGCTCCTCGACGCGCAGCGTAAGGTCACCAAAAAAGGCGGCACCATGCGCCTCGGCGCGCAGCCCTGCCAGCTCACGCTCGGCACGAAGGCGGCGGAACTTTATGGCTCGTTCGTCATCAACGAACGCCACCGCCACCGCTACGAATTCAACAACGCCTACCGCGATAAATTCGAGAAGTCCGGCTTCGTCTTCAGCGGCACTTCGCCCGATGGCAAGCTTGTGGAGATCATCGAGCTGAAGCACCATCCGTTCTACATCGCCAGTCAGTTCCACCCGGAATTCCTGGGCAAACCGCACCAGCCGCATCCGCTCTTCAAAGGCTTCATCGCCGCCGCGCACATCCACACGCATCACAAGCCGCTGTGATGCGGCGCAAGCCGTGACCTACGCCGAAGCCATCCAGTTCCTAAACGGCCTGCAAATCTTTGGCGCGAACTTCAGCCTGGAGACCCCGCGCCGGCTGGCGGCACTGGCGGGCAACCCGCAGAACCGACTGCGCTTCATCCACGTCGCCGGCACGAACGGCAAAGGCTCGACCTGCGCCATGCTGGAAAGCATCTACCGCGCGGCCGGGCTGCGCGTGGGCCTCTTCACCTCGCCACATCTGGTCTCATTCCGCGAACGCATCCAGGTCAACCGCCAACTGATTTCGGAAACCGAAGTCGCCCGGTTGGTGGCGGAAATACGGCCATCTCCCGATGCGGGCTTGCAGCCGACATTCTTTGAGTTCGTCACTGTGCTGGCGTTGAAACATTTTGCGGAGCAGCAGTGCGACCTCGTCATCTGGGAAACCGGCCTCGGCGGACAGCTCGACGCCACCAACATCGTGACACCCCTCGCCAGCGTCATCACCAACATCGCCTTCGACCACCAACAATGGCTAGGCGACACGCTCGCGAAAATCTCTGCCGAAAAGGCCGGCATCATCAAACCCGGTGTGCCCACGATCACGGCGGCGGCGCAGCCGGAGGTGCTAGCAGTGATCGAGCGGGTGGCGCGAGAGAACCAGTCGCCGCTGACCCAAATCCAAAATCCAAAATCTATAACCCAAAATTCCGAGTTGTCGCTGCGGGGCGAACACCAAATCGCCAACGCCGCCCTCGCCCTCGCCACCGTGGAAGTCTTGCAACCGCAGATTCCCGTAACGGCCGCGCAAATCCGCGAAGCCCTCGCGACGGTCCGTTGGCCCGGACGCCTGCAACTTCTTGAACGCGGCGCGCAAAAGTTCCTGCTCGATGGAGCGCACAACATTGCGGGCGCCGCGGTGCTGGGCGCGGAACTGGCGCGGTGGCGCTCAAGCTCCAGTTTGCCCAGTGCGCCGACGCTCGTCCTCGGGATGTTGGCCGACAAAGATTGGCGGGCGATGTGCGAAATTCTCGCACCGCTGACATCACGGGTATTGGTCGTGCCGGTCGGCAGCGAGCGGACCGCCAACCCGGAGCAACTCGCAACCGCATGTCGCACCGCGAATCCGCGGGCTGAAGTCGGTTGCTGCACCTCGCTGTCAGCCGCACTGGCGCAGTCGGCGCGGGACGAGTTTGTGGTCATCGCCGGCTCACTGTATCTGATCGGCGAGGCGCTGGCGCGGCTCGACCCGGCGTATGCCGGCGCGGGCGATGAACGCCGATTGAACGAGTGGCGCGGCGGCGCGGCGGGCGGTGCGCGATAAGCGCGGGACAAACAGCAAATCATCATTCCTGCTAGTTGTCCCGCAGGGTTGCCTTGCAGCCGGGCAATCATTAGTTTCCCCGCCTAATCTGACAAGGTCTGGCCGGTTGCCGACCTGCTGAAACCAATGACACGTTTGTTCACCTCCACAGTCGGCAAAAAATTCGTGATGGCCGTCACGGGCGCGGCGTTGTTCCTCTTCGTCGTCGGGCACATGGTCGGCAATTTGCAATTTTTCCTGGGCGCGGAAGCCCTCAACCGTTACGGCCACTTCCTCCAGTCCAACGTGGAACTGCTGTGGACCGCGCGCATCGGCCTGCTCGTGATGGTCGCGCTGCACGTCTGGAGCGCCAGCGCGCTCGCGCGGGCGAACCGGGCGGCGCGACCGGTTCAATACGCCAACTGGAAACCCAACTCCGCCAGCTACGCCTCGCGCACCATGGTCATGAGCGGGTTGATTATCATGGCCTTCATCATTTTTCACCTGCTGCACTACACGGTGAAAGTCCCGGCGGTGAATCTGACGGGCAAAGATTTCAATACGATGACCGAAACGCTGACGGGCGATTCGACGCGGCACGACATCTACGAGATGATGGTTTTAGGTTTCAGCCAGCCGCTGGTTTCAGGGTTTTACATTCTGGCCGTCGGGCTGCTGTGCCTGCACTTGAGCCACGGCGTGAGCGCGATGTTTCAGTCGCTCGGCCTGAAGAACCATAACTACGGCCCGTATCTCGACCGCGCCGCGAAGCTCATCGCCATCGTGCTATTCCTGGGTTACATCGCGATTCCCGTCGCGGTGCTGCTCACCAAATGCGGAGGCTGCTGCCCATGACCACGCTGAATTCCAACATCCCGTCCGGCCCGCTTTCGCAAAAGTGGGAGAGCTACAAGTTCAACACCAAGCTCATCAACCCGGCGAACAAGCGGAAATACAAGATTATCGTCGTGGGCGCGGGTCTGGCAGGCGCAAGCGCGAGCGCCACGCTCGCGGAACTCGGCTACGAAGTGCACAACTTCGTGTTCCACGATTCGCCGCGCCGCGCGCACTCGGTCGCCGCGCAGGGCGGCATCAACGCCGCGAAGAACTACCAGAACGACGGCGACTCCGTGCGCCGCCTGTTCTACGACACGATCAAGGGCGGTGACTTCCGCGCTCGTGAAGCCAACGTCCATCGCCTCGCGGAAGTGTCGGTCAACATCATTGACCAATGCGCGGCGCAGGGTGTGCCGTTCGCCCGCGAATACGGCGGCCTGCTCGACAACCGCTCCTTCGGCGGCGCGCAGGTTTCGCGCACGTTCTACGCGCGCGGCCAGACAGGACAACAGCTGTTGCTCGGCGCGTATTCGGCGCTGAACAAGATGATCGGCCAAGGCGCGGTGAAATCTTACACGCACTCCGAGATGCTCGACCTCGTCGTCGTGGACGGCCACGCCAAGGGCATCATCGTCCGCAACCTCCAGACCGGCGACATTACCAAACACAACGCTGATGCCGTGGTGCTCGCGACCGGCGGCTACGGGAACGTTTACAACCTCTCCACCTACGCGCGCGGCTCGAATGTCACCGCAAGCTGGCGCGCCTACAAGCGCGGCGCGTGCTTCGGCAATCCTTGTTATACGCAGATCCATCCGACGTGCATCCCGGTCAGCGGCGATTACCAGTCGAAGCTGACGTTGATGAGTGAGTCGCTCCGCAACGACGGCCGCGTGTGGACGCCGAAAAAGAAGGAAGATTGCAAAAAGAATCCCGCCGACATCCCCGAAGCCGACCGTGATTATTATCTGGAACGGATGTATTCCGCGTTCGGCAACCTCGCGCCCCGGGACATCGCGAGCCGCGCGGCGAAGACCGTTTGCGACGAAGGCCGCGGAATCGGCGAGACCGGCCTCGGTGTCTATCTGGATTTTTCCGACGCCATTAAGCGCCTGGGCGAAAACAAAGTCCGCGAGCGTTACGGCAACCTGTTCGCGATGTATCACGAGATCACGAACGAGGACGCCTACAAGACGCCGATGCGCATCTATCCCGCCGTCCACTACACGATGGGCGGTCTGTGGGTGGATTACAACCTGATGAGCAACGTGCCGGGCCTGTTCGTGCTCGGCGAGGCAAATTTCTCCGATCACGGCGCGAACCGTCTCGGTGCGAGCGCGCTGATGCAGGGCTTGAGCGACGGCTATTTCGTTCTGCCCGCGACCATCAGCGGTTATCTCGCGACGCAGAAGCCGGACAAGCGTCCGAACATCGACAACCCCGCGTTCAAGCAGGCGGAAGAAAATGTTCAGACACTCACGAAGAAACTTCTCGGCAACAAAGGCAAGCGCACGCCCGCGAGCTTCCACAAGGAACTGGGCAAGCTCATGTGGGATTATTGCGGCATGGCGCGCAACAAGGCCGGCCTGGAAAAAGGTATCAAGCTCATCAGCGAATTGCGCGAGGAATACTGGAAGAACGTCAACGTCCTTGGCGAAGCAGGCGAATGGAATCAGCAGCTCGAAAACGCCGGACGCGTGGCCGACTTCATCGAACTCGGCGAACTCATGTGCCGTGACGCGTTGCACCGCGAGGAAAGCTGCGGCGGCCATTTCCGCGAGGAATACCAATACACGCCCGACGATCCCGAAACCAAGCAGGGCCTCGTGAACCCCGGCGACGTGAAACGCCGCGACGATGCGTTCGCGTATGTCGCCGGCTGGGAATACGCCGGCGCGCCGGATAAAGCGCCGGTCTTGAACAAGGAGCCGCTCATTTATGAAGAGGTCCACATGAGCACCCGCTCCTACAAGTAACGCCAACCCTTTTCAAAGCATGAAAATCACTCTCAAAGTTTGGCGGCAGAAAAACGCGAACAGCCCCGGCTGGTTCAAGACCTACCAGTCGCCCGCGCTGAACGAGAACATGTCGTTCCTCGAAATGCTCGACGTGGTGAACGAGGAACTCGCGAACCGGGGCGAAGAGCCCATCGCGTTCGATCACGACTGCCGCGAAGGCATCTGCGGAACTTGCTCGTGCGTCATCAATGGCAAGCCGCACGGCCCGCACAAAGGTATCGCGACCTGCCAGACCTACATGCGCAGCTTCCGCGACGGCGACACCATCGTCGTGGAGCCGTTTCGTGCCAAGGCTTTCCCCATCATCAAAGACCTCGTCGTGGACCGGAAGGCGTTTGACCGCATCCAACACGCCGGCGGTTTCATCAGCGTCCGCACCGGCAGCGCGCCGGACGCCAATGCGATTCCCGTGCCGAAGGAAAACGCCGACCTGGCCATGGACGCCGCGCAATGCATCGGCTGCGGCGCCTGCGTGGCGGCGTGCAAGAACGCCAGCGCGATGTTGTTCGTGGCCGCGAAGGTGTCGCACCTCGGCCTGCTTCCGCAAGGCCAGCCCGAGCGTTACAAGCGCGTGAAGGCCATGGTCACGCAGATGGACGAGGAAGGTTTTGGCGCGTGTACCGTGACCGGCAGCTGCGAAGCCGTCTGCCCCAAGGAAATCTCGCTCGACTTCATCGCCCGCATGAACCGCGACTATGGCGTTTCGTTGCTGAAGGGTGAGCCGAAGAAGATTGCCGGCGGCGGCGCGGCTTAAGCTGATTTGAAGAAACAAAAAGCCGGGGCAAATCGCCCCGGCTTTTTGGTTTTACGATTGGTCAAAGTTCGCTGGGCGATATGCCCAGACCAACGATGCTGCACGCTTGGATCACGTTCAAGCCGAGCCGCTCGGCTTCCTCCAACACTTCGTCGGATTCTGTTCCGGGATTCAGCCACAGTTCGTCACAACCTTTGGCGGCAATGTCGTGCAGCGCCTTGTAGACCGCGATGGGCGGCAGATAGACACTTACGACATCCGGCCGCGTCGGCACGGCCCGGATGGTCGGGTAACACGGCAAACCCTCGATCTGCGTCTCCTTGTGATTGACGGGATACACGGTGTAGCCCTCCTGTTGGTAGGCGCGGACGGCTTTGTTGCCAAACTTGCTGGGGTCGTTCGAGGCTCCGATGACGGCGACGGTTTTCATGCGATGAGGTTCACAGCTGGTGGTGGTTGCGTGGAGAGAACTTGAAACAACTTCGGTCGATGGGGTGAACGCTGGCTGAAAAAGCTCTTGAGTTACTTCGAGGGCGGGGAAATCTGATTGGCAATGGTCGGCTTGATAAAAATACTGCGACTGCTTGGATTGGCGAGACATTGACGCCAGCCTGCGTTGGTTTCAAGCAGAATTTCTCACAAAACAGAACCCACCATTTCCGCCGCGCGTCAATCTCCCAGCAGCCGCTTCAATTGATCCCGCGCCGCGGCCTCGCGCTGGTTGACTTCCGCCTTGGGGATCCACCGCCGCTTCACAAAATCAAATAACTCGCAGAAGTTGCCGACGTGTTTCTCCAACACCGGCTCGGCGCGGCGCTCCCGGCATTGCTGGGCCACATGCGGATCGTAGCTGACGCAGTTGATGCAGACGCGCAGGTCGGCACGGCATTTCATGCAGACTTCGCCGCGCCCGGGCAAGCCGGGTAATGTCCAGGGTTCACCGCAATTATGGCAATGTCGGGTCACGCGGCCATTTTAGTTTCCAGCCGCCGGTTTGTGGAGTAAAAGAAACGCGCCTTTCAATCATGAGAAAACTCGCCATCCAACTTTTCTGGCTGCTGCTCGCGCTTTTGGGCGCCTTCGCTTACTTCACGCTCGCCGTGCGGCGCGGCGAGCCGGTCAATTCCATCTACATCCTCATCGCCGCACTCTGCACTTACACCATCGGCTACCGGTTTTACTCGAAATGGATCGCCGCGCGCGTACTCATGCTCAACGACCGCCGCGCCACTCCGTGCGAAGTCCACGACGACGGCAAGGACTTCGTGAAGACGAACAAGTGGATCGTCTTCGGCCATCACTTCGCGGCAATTTCGGGGCCAGGGCCGCTCGTCGGGCCGGTGCTGGCGGCACAATTCGGCTTCCTGCCCGGCACGCTCTGGATTCTCATCGGCGTCGTGCTCGGCGGCGCGGCACAAGACTTCATCATCCTCTTCGCCTCGATGCGCCGCAACGCCAAATCGCTCGGCCAGATGGTCAAGGAGGAACTCAATTCCACCGCCGGATTTATCGCCATGTTCGCCATCCTCGCCATCATGGTCATCCTGCTTGCCGTGTTGGCGCTGGTAGTCGTGAAGGCGCTCGCGGAAAGTCCGTGGGGCATTTTCACCGTGGCGGCGACGATTCCCATCGCCATGTTCATGGGCGGCTACATGAGGTTCTGGCGCGTGGGCAAGGTAATGGAGGCGTCGGCGTTCGGCATCGTGCTGCTGCTGCTCGCGGTGTGGGGCGGCAAACTGGTCTATGCCGACGCGACCTGGGCGAGGGCGCTCACATTCGGCGCGGAACCTCTCGCGTGGGGAATTATCTTTTACGGCCTCGCCGCGAGCGTATTGCCGGTGTGGCTGCTGCTTGCGCCGCGGGATTACCTGAGCACATTCATGAAGCTGGGCACGTGCTTCGCGCTCGCGGCCGGAATCTTTTTCGTGCTGCCGGACTTGAGGATGCCCGCACTCACGCAGTTTGCGGACGGGAGCGGTCTGGTCGTGCCGGGAAAATTATTTCCGTTCTGCTTCATCACCATCGCGTGCGGCGCGATTTCCGGTTTCCATACGCTCATCGCCAGCGGCACGACGCCCAAGCTCATCACCCGCGAAGGCTACGCGCGCCCCATCGGCTACGGCGCGATGTGCCTCGAATCGCTCGTCGCCATCATGGCGCTCATCGCGGCTTGCACGCTCGACCCGGGGGTTTATCTGGCGATGAATGTGAAGGGTGAAGCCGCCGCGACAGCCGCGAAGGTTTCTGCGCTGAACTTCCCCGTGACCGTGGAGCAGATGGATCAACTCGCCACCGACGTGGGGGAGAAAACCTTGTTCGGTCGCACCGGCGGCGCAGCGACGCTCGCCGTGGGTATGGCGCAAATCTTTTCCAAGGTCACGTACGGCAAGTGGCTCGACCTCTGGTATCACTTCGCGATCATGTTCGAGGCGCTATTCATCCTCACCACGCTCGACGCCGGCACGCGCGTGGGCCGTTACATCTTACAGGACGCGCTGGGGAGCATCTGGAAGCCGCTGGGCAACACCAAAAACCTCGGCGCGAACGTATTGGCCAGCGCGTTGATGGTCGCGGGCTGGGGCTGGTTTCTCATCCAGGGCGTGCGCAACCCGCTGGGCGGGATCTACACACTCTGGCCACTGTTTGGCATCGCCAACCAGATGCTAGCCGCCATCGCTCTGTGCCTGGCGACGACGATCATCTTGAAAATGCAACTCGGGAGGGCCGGCGTGGCGACGGCCCAAACTCAAGAAGCGGGACGGCAACATCCCGGCCGTCCCAGCAAAGGCCGACCCGCGCTCGCGCTAGTCATGTTTGTGCCGCTGGCATGGCTGCTTTCAGTCACGTTCACGGCGGGGATACAGAAGGTCTGGCATTCCGACCCGAGAATCGGATTTCTGGCGCAGGCGCAGGTTCAGTCCCGGAACTTCGACCTCGCGCACGCGGCGGCGAATACCAGGGACAAAGCTGCACAAGAAAAAGCAGCCGAAGATATGAAGACGGCCAAACAACTCCGCGCAAACAACCTTCTCGACGCCGGCGTCGCCATCACATTTCTCACGCTGACCTCGGTCATCGTCCTCACCAGCATGCGCGAGTGGCTTCTGCTGCTGACGCGGCGCAAGCCCGCCAAGCTGCACGAGGGTGAGCCGGTGTGGCTACCGGAATATGCGGTAAAAGAACCGGGCGCGAACCTCCCCGGCGCGTCCGGCGCGGCGGTCATCGCGCTGGGCCTGGCCAAAGAACTTTCCGGCGAGGCCCAGCTGGAACGCGCGCGGCAGCAGGCCTGCACCTGCACCACCAACGCCAAGCAATCCCCTGAGCAGATTTATGTGGCGACCACCGAACAGCGCTTCAACGGCATACGACGTTGCTGCTAGTCGGCAGGGATGCGGCAGGGCTGGCATGCGCCGGCCCAACTTGATTTGGGATAGCGGCACACCTCCCTCCCGATACGATGAAATCTGGCCTTCGAGCCTGGCTGCTCTTCATGCCAGCAGCGCAATCCCCGCGCAAAACCGACACTGCGGAGGCGGCCGACCGATGGCGGTGGCTGCAGCTCGCGCGGGCGGGCTAAGGCGAAGTGGATTCTATGCCGATGGTGGCAGCCTGGTCGGCGCGGGCGTCCAAGCTTGAATCTTTAGTTTCTTGGGATAACCAGATGGCAACAAAAGTCACGGCCGAGAGAATCGCCAAATAAAGCCCGACGGATAAGACCCCGTGATTTTTGGCCAGCCAGACGGCCACAAAAGGGGTCAACGCCGCGCCCAGTACCCCGGCGATGTTGTAAGCGAGGCCAGAACCGGTGTAGCGTACGTTGGTGGGGAACAATTCGGGAAGGAAGGCCGCCATGGGCCCGAAGGTCAGCCCGATCAAAGCCATGCCGATGGAGAGAAAAAGCAAAAGGAGGCCCAGATTTGCATTTTCGCCAGCGCCCATATTTTGCGGGTTGAGAAAAAGATGAAACGTCAACCCGAACAGTATAATGGCGGCGGTGGCCAGCAACAGGATGAGGCGGCGACCGTATTTGTCCGCCAGCCAGCCGGCGACCGGAATCATGGCCGCAAAAAACAAAACAGAGATGAGCTGCAGCACCAAGAAGCTGCGGTATTCGATGCCGAGGTAACCGAGCTCCTGCCTGCCGATGGCGTAGGAGAGAATCCAGGTGGTCATCAGATAGAAGAGCGCATAGGTGGCCACCATGATAAACGTGCCCTGAATCAGCGGCCGGTAATGATTCCTAAGGACCGTGGCGAGCGGCGACTTGAGTTTCTCTCCGCGGGCGACGGAGCGGACGAACACGGGGGTTTCCTGAATCTTGAGCCGCACATAAAGCCCCACTATCACCAAAACGGCGGAAACAAGGAAAGGGATACGCCAACCCCAGGTCAAGAAGTGACCTTGAAGCTGGGCTTGGGCGGAGTTGTATTGGAACAGGAGCGTAAGGATCAGGAAAAATCCATTGGCCAGAATGAAGCCAAACGGGGCGCCCAATTGCGGCCACATCGCCGCCCAGGCACGTTCTCCATCCCTGGCGGTTTCAGTAACCAACAAGGCCGCCCCCGACCACTCGCCCCCCAATCCCAACCCTTGGCAGAAACGCAGAATGGAGAGCAAAACGGGCGCCAGAAGGCCAACCTGCAAGAAGGTGGGCAGCAACCCGATCAAAAATGTAGCAATGCCCATGGTGAGCAAAGAACCGACCAACGTAGCCTTGCGCCCAATACGGTCGCCAAAATGGCCAAAAACCACCGAGCCGATGGGGCGTGCCACAAACGCCACACCAAAGGTGGCCATGGAAGCCAGCAGCGCCACCCCGGCATCACCTTTTGGAAAGAAAAGGAGCGGAAACACCGAAACCGCCGCTGTGGCATAAATATAAAAATCATAAAACTCAATGGTTGTTCCAACCATGCTCGCCACAAATATTCGCCGTTGCGGCACATGAGGCATAACCCGCGAAGGGGCGGAAGTGCTGGGGATAGAAGACATTACCCTATTCAAATGCTTTTGCCGAGCCAAGCAAGCACTATGTACGCTGAAGCGCGCTGCGGCAGCAGGCTTGCTCCTGCACCACCCACGCCACGAAATCACCTAAGCAGATTTTAAAAGGCGACCACGGAGCAATGGTTCAACGGTGTGCGCCAGCGGTGTTGAACCCTGCGAGTTGTGGCGAAGGCGATGCCGCTGCGGCGCTTTGCCACCGCAGTCCAAGGTGCAACATGGAGTGCGGCGGAAAGCGGAGCGCCACGCCGCCTTCGTGGCTCATGGCGCTTGCTTGAAAGATTAAAAACGGCAAACTGAAAACGATGAAACTCGGCATCTTTGGCGGCTCATTTGACCCGGTTCATCTCGGGCATCTGCTCGTCGCGCAGGCGGCGGTGGAGGAGCTCGGGCTGGACCGGCTATACTTCGTCCCGGCGGCGCAATCGCCGTTCAAGTCGGACAGCCACGCCGCGCCTGCAGCGATGCGCCTGCGGCTGCTGCGGCTAGCGCTGGCGGGCAAAACGAACTGCGAGGTGGACGACCAGGAAATCCGGCGGGGCGGCATCTCTTACACGGTGGATACCCTGCGGGATTACGCGGGGCGCTTTCCGGGCGCGGAACTGTTCTACCTCATCGGCGCGGACAACGTGGCGAAGCTGCCGGAGTGGCGCGAGCCCACGGAACTGGCGCGGCTGGCGCAGTTTATCGTCGTGCCGCGGCCGGGTCTTTCGGAGCTGCCGTTCCCCGCACCGTTTCGCGGCAAATATTTGAAAGGCTTTCCGCTAGGCGTGTCGTCTTCACAGATCCGCGCGCGGGTGCGGAGCGGTTTACCGATCGACCCACTCGTGCCGGAAGCCGTGGCGGCGGCGATTCGCGGGGCGGGGCTCTATCTGGGTTGATGGCGTCAGGCCACTGCCGGGCTTGTGACGCGGCCGCCATGGGTTTAGTCTCCGCGCATGGAATCCCCGGACTGGAGCAGCCTCAGCGACGCCGAGTTGCTGGAGAAAAAAATCTCCCGACTTGGGCTCTCACTCGCCGGCACGAAACTCCAATCGCTCATCCAGCAACTCTACGGTGAGCTTTCGCAAAAGGGTTTGGTCTTTCACCCCCCCTGCCACATCGGCGACGAATGGTTCGTGCCCGTCGGCATCCCGGCGATTTTTGTCCCGTTCTTTCTCACGCATGACCGGCTGCGGCAGCTCGAAAGGAAAATCATTCTCGAAGTCGAAGGCGAAACCGACGAGTGGTTCATGAAACTCATCCGCCACGAAGCAGCGCACGCCTATGCCTACGCCTATCCATTCGTCCGCAAACGCAAATGGCAGCAGACCTTCGGCAAATCTTCCACCGATGAAACGCCCTCGTTTTATCGGCCGCATCCCTACAGCCGCAGCTTCGTCTCCCATCTCGATGACTGGTATGCGCAGAGTCACCCGGATGAGGATTTCGCCGAGACCTTCGCCGTGTGGCTCACGCCCGGACTCGATTGGCGGGCGCGCCACAAAGGCTGGAAAGCCCTCCAGAAACTCGAATACGTGGATGAACTGATGCGTTCGCTCGCCGGACAGCCACCATTGCCCGCCCCAGAGTATCAGGTCGCCGATTACGACTGCCTCAACGTCAAGCTCAAGACCTACTACGCCCGCAAGCGGAAGGAGTATGAACATTCCTTCCCGGATTTTTACGACAACGATCTACGCCAACTCTTCGCCGCCGGCGCAGGCGACGCCGGTCGCGTCAAAGCCTCGGTCTATCTGCGCCGCCATCGCCGCGAACTGGAAGCCGCCGTCTGCCAGTGGACGAATGAAAACAAATACCGCGTCAACAAGCTGCTCGCCCGATTGATTGAGCGCTGCGACCAACTCGGCCTGCACCTCACCGCTTACGACCCGAGACAAAACCTCCAAGTCTCCGCCTACATCACCACGCTGGTGATGAACCACCTGTTCACCGGAAAGTTCAAGCGCACCAAATAGCCGTGAAGAAGAAACTCAAAATCCTCGCCCTATTCGACGCCATCGCGCCCACCACGCTCGACCAGGACTTGACTGCCGAGTTGAAGACCAACGACTGGAAAACTGAGGCCAACGTCCTCGCCGCGCTCGCTGAACTCGGCCACAACGTCGCGCCCCTCGCCATCTTCGATGACCTCAACCTGCTGCGCCAGAAACTCGATAGCTTCGCGCCCGACCTCATCTTCAATCTCGCCGACCAGTTCAAGAACAACCGCGCCTTCGATCAGAACATCGCTTCGTTCCTGGAAATGCACGGCATCCCATTCACCGGCTGCGGCGCCAGCGGGCTGCTACTTTGCAAACACAAAGCCATCTCCAAAAAAATTCTGGGCTACCACCGCATCCGCACACCGGAGTTCACCGTCATCCCCCGCGGCAAACGGCCCGTGCGCCCCAAGCGCCTGCGCTTTCCCATCCTCGTCAAACCGCTGAAGGAAGAAGCCTCTTTGGGCATCTCGCAGGCGTCATTCATCGAGACGGACGAACAATTCAAGGAGCGCGTCCTGTTCATCCACGAGAAGACCGACAACGACGCCATCGCCGAGGAATACATCGCCGGGCGCGAACTTTATGTCAGCGTCCTCGGCAACCACCGCCTCGACGTCCTGCCCATCCGCGAGCTGGTGTTCAAGGAAGTCCCGCCCGACGAACCGAAGATCGCGACCTACCGCGCGAAGTGGGACGAGGAATATCGCAAGAAGTGGGGGCTGCAAAACCAGTTCGCCGAGGCGCTCGATCCCGCGCTCGCCCGGGACATCGCGCAGACCTGCAAACGCATCTACCGGCTGCTGACCATCGACGGCTACGCGCGCGTGGACCTGCGCGTCACGCCCGCCAACGAAATCTATTTCATCGAAGCCAACCCCAATCCCATCCTCGCCGCCGACGAAGACTTCGCGCAATCCGCGCTCAAGGCTGGCCTCGCCTACCCGCAACTCATCGAGCGCATCATCCGCACGGGATTGAAGACTGTGAGGGAGTGACCACGAAATTCGGTCAGGAAGCAAAAAACTTCTGGATCTCCCGCACCACTTCCACGAAGCGATCCACTTCGGCCTTGGTGTTGTAGAAATAGAAACTCGCGCGGGCGGTGGATTCCACGCCGAGCTTGTGCATGAGCGGTTGCGTGCAGTGATGTCCGCCGCGCAACGCCACGCCGCCTTGATCCGCCAGCGTGACGACATCGTGCGCGTGAACGTCTTTCAACAAGAAGCTCACGAGGCCGGCACGGCCAGTCTTCGGGCCGAAGAGGCGGATGTTTTTCAGTGCGGCGAGCTGGTCGTGCGCGTAGTTGGCGAGTTCCTGATCGTGCTTCCAGATGTTGTCGCGCCCGATGGCGTCGAGATAATCCATCGCGGCATGCAGGCCGATGGGACCGGAGATGTCCGGGGTGCCGGCCTCGAAGCGATGCGGGGCGTGCTTGAACTCCGTCTTGTCGTAGCCCACGGTCAAAATCATTTCGCCACCACCTTGATACGGCGGGAGTGTCTCCAAGATTTCCTGCCGGCCATACAGCGCGCCGATGCCGGTGGGGCCGCAAATCTTGTGGCCGCTGAACGCAAAGAAATCGCAGCCGATGGCCTGCACGTCCACGGTCATGTGCCCGGCACTTTGGGCGCCATCCACGAGCGTGACGATGCCGAGCTTGCGCGCGCGAGCGCAAAGTTCCGCGACGGGATTGACTACGCCCATCGAATTCGAGATATGGACGAGCGAGAGCAGCTTCACCTGTTTGGTGAGCAGCGAGTCGAGTTTGGAAAGGTCCAGCGTGCCTTCGTCGCCGGTGACGGGGATGTAGGCAACCTTCGCGCCAGTCTGCTGCGCGAGCAGTTGCCATGGGACGATGTTGCTGTGGTGCTCGGCTTCGGTGAGCAGGATGACGTCGCCGGCCTTCAGGTTTTTTGCGCCCCAGGTGCTGGCGACGAGGTTGATGGCTTCGGTGGTGCCGCGCGTCCAGATGATTTCATCGGCGCTGCGGGCGTTGAGGAACTTGGCGGTGCGCGTCCGCGCGGCCTCGAACGCGGTCGTGGAACGCATGCTCAACTCGTGGATACCGCGGTGGACGTTTGCGTTGTCGCGCTCGTAGTAGCGGATGAGCGCGTCGATGACGGCGCGGGGCTTCTGCGAGGTGGCGGCGTTGTCGAGGTAGATCAGCGGCTTGCCGTGGACTTTCTGGTCGAGGATAGGGAAGTCCTTTCGCAATGCCGACCAATCGATTGTTATCTTATCCTTCATCAGAAAAATCTAAACCGCAGAGCCGCTGAGGCGCAGAGATGTATTTCACTCCGCGCCTCGGCGGTAAATCAGAGCAGTCCCAGTTGCAATTTGGCCGCCTCGGTCATCATGCTTTGATTCCACGGCGGATCCCAGACCAGCTCCACACTCACGTCGTCCACGCCTTCCAGCGAAAGCAGCTTGGTCTGCACGTCCTGCGCGAGCACCGGACCCATGCCGCAGCCGGGCGCGGTCAAAGTCATCTTCACATCGGCCTTGTAGTTATTCGCGCCGAGTGGCGTGATGTGGCAGTCGTAGATCAGCCCGAGGTCCACGATGTTGACGGGGATTTCCGGATCATAGCACGAGCGGAGCTGATTCCAGATCTCCTTCTCGAGCGCCTCGGCGGCGATGGGCGCGCCGGTGGGGGCGGGTTTGGCGGCGACTTCTAGCCCGAGCGCATCGGCGTCCTTGCCCTCGATGCGGAACATGTTGCCGTTGACGATGACGGTGTAACTGCCGCCGAGCGACTGGGTGATGTGCGCGGTTTCGCCCTTCTGGAGAGCGACCTTCATGCCGGCGGGGATCACGGACGCCTCGACGTCGCGGGTCAGGATTGCGCTTTCTTTGCCATTCATAAGTTAAAGATAGTTGAAGTGGGGGCCAGTGTCGCGGGCGAAATCACGCCTGCTCGTTTTCGGTGCTCACGGGCTTTTGCTCACCTTTGAGCGCGCCCATGACGGCGTGCCAAGCGAGGATGGCGCACTTCACGCGGGCGGGATATTTGTAAACGCCGGCGAACACGGCGAGCTTGCCGACATCGCCGGCGACTTTGCCGGTGGTGACCATGTCGTGGACCTGGGCGAACATCTTCTCCACGTCAGCCTTGGTCTTGCCCTTGACAAAGTCAGTGAGCAACGACGCCGAGGCCTTGGAGATGCAGCAGCCGGAACCGGTGAAGGCGGCTTCGCGGATGACATCGCCGTCCAGCGTGAGGAAGAGCTTGAGGTTGTCACCGCAGAGCGGGTTGAAACCTTGGGCAGAGCAGGTGCAGGCCGGCAACTCGCGGAAATTCCGCGGCTGCTTGCAGTGGTCGAGAATGACCTGCTGATAGAGATCGTTGATGTTATCGAACATATTCAGCACCCACGTCTTCACAAACGCGGCTACAAATCATTTCTCCGCCAGATGATGCGTAGTTTCGAGGCGATCCCATATCAACTTGTCGAGTTCCTCGCGCGCGGCAGTGTGGCGGACACGCTCGATAATCTCACCGGCGAACGCGTGGATGAGCATCTGGCGGGCGGTGTCCTTGCCGATGCCGCGGGAGCGCAGGTAGTAGATGGACTCGGCGTTGAGCTGGCCGATGGTCGCGCCGTGGGTGCATTTCACGTCGTCGGCGTAAATCTCCAGCTGCGGCTTCGTGTCGGCCGTGGCGTCGTCGGAAAGCAGGAGATTTTTGTTCGTCTGCTTGGCGTCGGTTTTCTGCGCGATGGGGTGGACGTAGATGCGCCCATGAAAAACGCCTTTGGATTTGTCGTCGAGGATACCGTTGAAATATTCGTGGCTGGCGCAATGCGGCTGCGCGTGCTCCACGACCATGTGATGGTCGGCCAATTGCTCACCGCGCGTCAGGTAAAGGCCGTTGAGGATGCATTCCAGACCTTCGCCCGCGAGGTTGGTGCGGATGTTGTTGCGGGAAAGTTTTGCGCCGGCAGCGATCGAGTGGTGGATGACGTTGCTGGTCTTGCCGAGATGCGCGTGGAACGCGGCGATGTGGAACGCGCTGGCCGCTTCGTCCTGAAACTTGAGGTGCTCGACCACGGCGTTGTCGCCGGCGACGAGTTCGGTGACGGCGTTGGTAAAATAGGCGGCGTCCGTGGTGGCGACGTAACTTTCCAGCACGGTGAGCTGCGCGTTCGCCTCGGCGATGATGAGATGGCGCGGTTGGGTGGTCGCGCCGGCCGCACGCGCGGCAGCGATGTGAAGCAAGTGCACGGGCCGGTCAACGACGACCCCGGCGGGCACGAAGATGAAGGCGCCATCCTGAAAACCAGCGGTGTTCAACGCGGTGAAGGTGTTGGCGTCGGTGTTCGCATAGCGCGCGAGATGTTTCTCCAGCAACGCCGCGTCGGACTTGAGCGCGGTGGCGAGCGGCGAGATTTTGACCCCGGCGGGAAGTTTGGCGACGGACGAAAGCTCGGGCGTGAAATGGCCGTTGATAAAGACGAGCCGGGTGGCGTCAATGCGACCAAAGATGGATTCTTTGATGGCATCAGCCGTCACGCTGCCAGCGGGCGCGGGGGCGGCGGGCTTGAAAGGCAGTTGGGCGATCGGCGCGATGTTGGTGAAACGCCAGTCCTCGTGCTGCAATGTGGGGAAACCCAGCGCGGCGAAGTCGGCGGCGGCGGTCTGGCGGCGGGCGGCGAGCCAGGGGGGTTGGGCGGCGGCGGTCGGAGCAAAAGCGGCCAGCACGGCGGCAGCCGGCGATTTCTGGATGGAGACGGTTGGAGTCATGGTAAATGTTACGCGGCCTGATTTGCAGGCGAAAAGCGGGGGGTATTCTTCCATGAGAGCTGGGGCAACGCAAGTCTGGTGGTGGCGGGATGGGGTGGGCGGCGATTTCGGGTCGCAGCCCGGGCCGGATTCTGCTAGAATGACCATCATGTCATTAAATCAAGATTCCCGGATTTACGTCGCGGGCCATCGCGGGTTGGTGGGGAGCGCCATCTGGCGCGAACTCCAGCGGGAGGGGTTCACGAACCTCATCGGGCGCACCCGCCAGGAGGTGGATTTGCTGGATGCCACAGCGGTGCGGAATTTCTACGCGGCGACGCGGCCGGAGTTTGTGTTCATCGCCGCCGCCAAGGTCGGCGGTATTCTGGCGAACAGCAATCATCCCGCGACGTTTCTCCACGAGAACTTGCAGATCCAGAGCAATCTCATCCATGGTGCGTATCAGGCCGGAGTCCGCAAACTGCTGTTCCTCGGCAGCTCCTGCATTTATCCCCGGCTCGCATCGATGCCGCTCAAGGAGGAATATCTGCTCACCGGCCCGCTCGAACCGACGAACGAGTGGTATGCGGTCGCGAAGATTGCGGGCATCAAGCTCTGCCAGGCCTACCGCCGGCAATACGGCTGCGATTTCATCAGCGCCATGCCGACGAACATGTATGGCCCGAACGACAACTACGATCTCCAGAACTCGCATGTCCTGCCCGCCCTGATCCGCAAGTTTCACGAGGCGAAACAGGCCGGGGCGGCGACGGTCACCTGCTGGGGCTCCGGCGCGCCGCTGCGGGAATTCCTTTACGCCGACGATCTCGGCCGGGCGTGCGTGTTTCTGATGCGGCATTACAGCGAGGAACAGTTCATCAACGTCGGCTGCGGCAGCGAACTCTCCATCCGTGAGCTGGCCGAAACAGTCCGGCGCGTCGTCGGCTTCGCCGGAGAAATCGTGTGGGACACCTCCAAGCCCGACGGAATGCCGCGGAAATTGATGGATAGCTCGCGATTATTCGCGCTGGGCTGGCGGCCGCAGGTGGATCTGGAAACCGGCCTGCGACGGGTCTACGCGGATTTTCTGGCGCGGCAGCCGGGTGGAAAATGATGGTTCCGCCGCGTCAGCCGGCGACGCGGCCCTTGCCAGCCAGATGGTCGCGCAGGCGTTGCACGTCGGCGTCCACCATCAACTTCGCGAGCTCGACAAATTTTGTCTTCGGCTCCCAACCAAGCTGGCGCTTGGCCTTGGAGTAATCACCGATGAGCAAATCCACTTCCGCCGGGCGATGGTAGCGGGGATCGATTTCCACATACTTTTTCCAGTCCAGCCCGACGTGGGAGAAAGCGACCTCCAGAAATTCCCGCACGGAATGAGTCTCGCCGGTGGCGATGACGTAGTCATCCGGCTTGTCCTGCTGCACCATCAACCACATGGCCTCGACGTATTCCTTGGCGTAGCCCCAGTCGCGCTTGGCGTCGAGGTTGCCGAGATAGAGCTTGTCCTGCAGGCCGGCCTGGATCTGGGCGACGGCCCGGGTGATTTTGCGGGTCACGAACGTCTCGCCGCGCCGGGGCGATTCATGGTTGAACAGGATGCCGTTGCTCGCGTGCAGGCCGTAGGACTCGCGGTAGTTGACCGTGATCCAATACGAATAAACCTTGGCGCAGCCGTAGGGACTGCGCGGGTAAAACGGCGTCGTTTCCGTCTGCGGCACCTCGCGCACCAGCCCATACATCTCGCTCGACGAGGCCTGGTAAAACCGCGGCTTGAGGCCCGTCTCACGGATGGCCTCCAAGAGCCGCACCGTGCCGGTGGCGGTGATGTCGGTGGTGTATTCCGGGCTGTCAAAACTCACGCGCACGTGGCTTTGCGCCGCGAGATTGTAGACCTCCTCCGGCTGGATTTTCCCGATTAATCGTGCCAGCGCGCTGGCATCACTCAAATCGCCGTAATGCAGAAACAACCGGCTCTGCTTGGAGTGGGGGTCGTTATAAATCGCATCCAACCGCCCCGTGTTGAAGGTGCTGGCGCGGCGGATGATGCCATGGACTTCATAACCCTTGGACAACAGGAGTTCCGCGAGATAAGAGCCGTCCTGTCCCGTGATGCCGGTGATCAATGCTTTATTTGCCATACAACCGCGAGTGTTCGCCGATTGCTGCGCTGCTAGCAAGCCAGAATGTGGTCGCCGGCCGGGCTTCGTTGCGCCGAAAGCGCGGCGAAAAGCTCCCCCGACTGGGTTTCAAAACTTGTTCGGGCGCAGCACGCGCACATCGGATTCAAAGGCGATCATCCCGTAACACGGAAAAAATTCCTTCTCCAGCCGCGTGAGCAGCGCGGTTGCGACTTCCGGCGGCACGATGACTTCGACTTGGATATTGGTGAATTCCGGAATATCCGCCTCGCGGCGACCGCGCGAGCCGTCGCCTTCGACGGCGAAAAGGGTGTAGCCGTGCGCGCCGATATCGCGCAGGAGTTTGGTGACCACCGCCTTCGCGTAAGCTTCGCAGACGATGGTCACGAGTTTCATGGCGTGCGTGGTCATGGCTAGGAATAGAGTTTGCGGGCGATCTCCAGATAGAGGGGAATGCCCAGCGTGATGTTGAACGGAAAGGTTATGGCGAGCGAGGACGTGAGGTAAAGCGTCGGGTTCGCGTCCGGCAAGGACATCCGGATGGCCGCTGGCGCGGCGATGTAGGACGCGCTGGCGGACAACACGCCCAGCAACGTCGCCCCGCCGAGTTCGAGACCGGTGAGTTTGCCGAACCAAACGCCGAGCGCGCCGTTGACCAGCGGCAAGATGATGCCGAACGCGAGCAGGAACGGGCCGACCTTTCTCAAATCGCCCAGCCGCCGGCCCGCGACGATGCCCATTTCCAGCAGGAACAGCGCAAGCACGCCTTGGAATGGCGTGACGAAGAACGGTTCAACTTTCTTCATGCCAGCCTCGCCGCACAACGCGCCGACCACGAGCGCGCCGACGAGCAGGAAGATGCTCCGGCCAAACAGCGCCTCGTGCATGGCCTGCTTGAGCGAAGCACCGGAGGCCTCGCCGGATTTCTTCGTGGCCAGCTTGCCCAACACCACGCCGACGAGGATGGCGGGCGATTCCATCACGGCGAGAAAGGCGGTGGCGTAACTCTCGAACGGTTGGTTGATGGCTTTGAGATAATTCGTCGCGGCGATGAACGTCACCGCACTCACCGAGCCGTAATGCGCGGCGATGGCGGCGGCGTCCACGGCGGAAAGTTTGCCGCCGAACCGCAGCACCGGATACGTCCACAGCGGAATCAGCGCGCCCAACACCATCGCGGCCAGCGCGGGCAACCAGACCTTGCCGAGGCCCACCTCGGCGATGGCCACGCCGCCCTTGAACCCGATGGCGATAAGCAGGTAGATCGTCAGCCCGAGGTAAAGCGGCTCGGGAAATTTCAGGTCGCTCTTCGTGAGTGCGGCGATGAGGCCGAGCGCGAAGAACAACACAGCGGGCGAAAGCAGGTTGGCCTGGATGGCATCAAGGATTTCCATCGTCAGGCTTGGGCGAACTTCGCGGTCTCGGCGGCAAGCCGCTTGTTTTTCGCGCGCGAATCGGCGGCAATCTGCCCCTTGAACTTCAACACCTCCGCCCGCAGCCGGGCATCGCCGGCCGCCAGCACCTGCACGGCGAGCAATCCGGCATTGCGGCCGCCGCCGATGGCCACGGTCGCCACCGGCACGCCGCCGGGCATCTGCACGATGGAGAGCAGCGAATCCAGACCTTTGAGCGACTTGCTTTCGACGGGCACGCCGATGACGGGCAGCGGCGTGTGGCTGGCCACCATACCGGGCAGATGCGCCGCGCCGCCCGCGCCCGCAACAATGACGCGCAGGCCGCGCTCGTGCGCGGTTTTGGCGTAGGTTGCCATGTCGTCCGGCGTGCGGTGAGCGGAAACGACTTGCACTTCGCAGGCTACGCCGAACTCAGCGCAGGCCTCGGCGGCGGGTTTGAGCGTGGGCCAATCGGAGTCGCTGCCCATGATGATGCCGACGAGCGGCGCGGATTTCTTGCGGGTGGATTTCATATTTTTTCTCCAAAACGGATCCATGCCGCCGCCCGTTGGGCGGTGGCCTGGGCTTCGGCCAGCGTGGTGCCGAGCGCAGTCACGTGCCCCATCTTGCGCCCTGCGCCGCTCATGGCCTTGCCGTAGATATGGACGTGCGCGCCGGGAACGGCCAACGCCTGCTCGATCCCGACCGGTCGTCCGACCGCCTTTTGGTCGCCCAGCAAGTTCACCATCACGGCGGCGGGCGCGACCATGCGGGTTTCGCCCAGCGGCCAGCCGAGCACGGCCCGGACGTGGTTCTCAAATTGGGAGCACACGCACGCCTCGATGGTGTAATGCCCGGAGTTATGCACCCGCGGCGCAAGTTCGTTGAGGAAGATCTCGCCGCCCGCGGTCAGGAACATCTCCACGCCGTAGCTGCCAACCGCGCCCACGGCGGTCGCGGCGCGGCGGGCAAGATCCAAGGCTCGTTGCGCAACATTTTCATCCACCGGCGCGGGCGCGAGGACGAGGTGGCAGACATGATCGCGTTGCACCGTCTCGACGAGCGGATAGGTGGCCGTCGCGCCATCGCGACCGCGCGTGATAATGACTGCGAGTTCCTTCACAAAAGGGCAGAAGGCTTCGGCGAACAATTCGTTGCCGGCGTTGCCGCCGAGTTTCTGCCATGCCCCGGCGATGTCTTCCAAGGAGCGCAAGGTGACATTGCCCTTGCCGTCGTAGGCATTACGCCGCGCCTTGAGCAACAACGGCAGCCCAAACTGGCGGGCAGCGCGGGCGACGGCTTCGGGATTTTCCACCGCGCAAAATCGGGGCACGGGCAAGCCTGCGGTGGCGAGCGTTTGTTTTTGCACCAGCTTGTCCTGCACGAGGGCGATGCTGCGGGCCGTGGGAAATAGCGCGTGGCCGCCGGCTTCCAACGCGCCGAGGCTGGCGGCATCCACAAACTCGTTTTCCAGCGTGACGACATCGGCCTGCCCGGCGAGCCGCAACAAATCCTCCGGCTCATCCCAGTCGCCGACGAGGGAATGGGAGGCGAGATTGGCCGCCGGACTGTGGTGGTTGCGTTCGAGGACCACCACAACGCAGCCGAGCTGGAGTCCGGCCAAGGCGGTCATCTTGGCGAGCTGCCCGCCGCCGACGATGCCAAGGCGGGGATTAATGGCGGCAGAAGCGCGGTTTGGCTCGCTGAGCTTGAGGCGGTCGCTGTTGTAGGTTTCGTGCATGAGGTTGGCGGATCGGCTGGCCCAGCGGGCACTCATTCATTGAGGCCGCCCCGCCACCACCCGCCCCGGCATCGCCGCGGCAAGCAACAACATGTTGACCGGCATATTGGCCAAGGATTGAATGGGGGATTGCGGTTTCATGTTTGCTGAGGATTATGGTTTTTAGTTCGCATCAACCGCCGCGGCGGGCTTTGAGGTTGCTCCTGATGCGTTGGAGCCGCTTTGTGGTGCGGTGGGTAATCTGTTCGCGCAGTTGAGCCATGGCCTTGGCGAATGCGGCGCGCAGCGTGTGATCGCGGCTCTCGGCGAAGACATCCGGACCGGGCGTGACGAGGTGGACGTTCACCTGATAGGCAGGGCTGGCATTTTGCAACCGCACGAGGCGGACGTTGGCTTCGTCGATCTGGCGCGCCTGGCCGAGAGCGAAGATCTGCTTTTCCACCCAAGAATCCAGTTTGTCCAGGGAACGAATGTTGAGATGTTGGAGGTTCAGTCTCATGGCCGTGGCCATAGTGTTAATGTTTCACGGTCGGTTGACGGTTATTCGCGGGAGCGGCCGCCCGACAGGAGCGGCAACAGATGCCAGAGGAAATACGCCAGCGAGGTGATGAAGGCGGCCACATAAGTCCATGCGGCGGCATCAAGCACACGCTTCACCCCCGTCGCTTCGTCGCCGGGCGCGATGAAGTTAAAGTCGGCCAGCACCGCCTTGGCGCGGCGCGAGGCATCGAACTCCACTGGCAGCGTGACGAGGTTGAACAGCATGATCACACCCCACGCCACCGCCATGATGAGCGCGCCGGTAAGCGGCTGGATGATATTGGTGAACACCCCCAGCAGCGGCAGAAACATGACGACGTAGTTCGCGTAGGTGGTGATGCCCACCGCCGCCATGCGCCAGTGGAGCGGCCCGTAAGCCCTTGCGTGCTGCATGGCGTGACCACATTCATGCGCCGCCACGCCGAGCGCGGCAGGAGTGCGGCCGTGATAATTGTCCGGGGACAGCACCAGCCGCTTGTGAATCGGGTCATAGTGGTCGCCGAGCATCCCCTCGCCCACCGTGATTTCCACATCGCGAATGCCGGTGCGCCGGAGGATTTGCGCGGCCACTTCGCCGCCGGTCAAGCCGGAGCGAACAACGCCCTGATTGTAACGGTTATAGACCGATTTCACGCGCCACATCGCCCAGAGCGAGAGCGCCATGGTACCGATAAAGAGTATCCAGATCATAAAATGCTTTTCGTTTTTCAGTTCCGCCGCCCCACTGGTTCTCCTGAACCGGTTTTGGCAGCTTTGACGGTTGGAGAATAGCCGATCCGTCTGCGTTGAACCAATACGCGTTTCCGAATGGACTCTTAGGTTAATCCGAAGCACGATGAGCCCCCCATGGAATGGCTCAATTATCATCACTTGCGATACTTCTGGACGGTGGCGAAGGAGGGCAGCCTCGCCCGCGCCGCCGCCAAGCTGCACGTCTCCCAACCCTCCATCTCGGAGCAGATCCGCGAACTGGAATCCGCCTTTGGGGAAAAACTTTTTCGCCGCGAGGGCCGCAACAACAAACTCACCGACGCCGGCCAGGTCGTGTTCGGCTACGCCGAGGAGATTTTCACGCTGGGGCGGGAGCTGCTCAACGCCGTCAAGCAGCGCCCCGGCGTGAAGGAATTGCGCCTTTACGTGGGTGTGGCGGATTCCTTCCCCAAGCTCGTGACCAATGAGATCCTCAAGCCCGTTTTCGCCATGCCGCAGACCGCACACATCATCTGCCGCGAGGGCAAGATGGAGGACCTGCTCGCCCAACTCGCCGCCCACCGGCTCGACATCGTCCTTGCCGATGAACCGGCTTCCAGCAGCACCAACTTCAAGACCTACAACCACTCCCTCGGCGAAACCGGCACGTCGTTCTGTGCCGAGAAAAAGCTAGCCGCGAAACTAAAACGCAATTTTCCCAAATCATTACACGGAGCCCCCGCCTTGCTGCCCACGGAGAACACCAGCCTGCGCCGCGCTTTGGAAACCTGGTTTCGGGAGCAGAAGATCCAACCGCGCATCGTGGCGGAATTTGAAGACCTGGCGCTGATGAAGGTGATGGCCGCTGAGGGCCGCGGGTTCATCGCCATGCCCAGCGTGGCGGTCAATGACGCCGTGAGCCACTACGGCTTTCAAACCGTCGGCCGCGCCGAGAAATGCCGCGTGCAGTTCCACGCCATCACCGCCGAGCGGCGCATCGCCCATCCCGCCGTGGCGCTGATCACCAGCCAGGCGCGCGGGAAGATGTAAGATTGATCAACGGTCCCAAGCGACGACTTTCTTGGCGACGTTCTGACCGCAGAGCACGACCATCGGCATGCCGCCGCCAGGGTTCACCGAGCCGCCCACGAAGAACAGGTTCGGGTAGAGCGTGCTTTGCTTGGGAGCTTTGAACGCGAGATTTTTCCAGCGGTCGCTCACCACGCCGTAGATCGAGCCACGATTGGAGTTGTATTGCGCGCGGATGTCCAGCGGCGTCCAGAAATGCTCGAAGACGACGTGCTTCCGCAAATCGCGTAGGCCCATCCGCTCCAGCTTCACGAGGATGCGCTCCTTGAGCTTCGCATAGTCCTCGCGCGTGAGCGGTTGGTCGTCGCGGATGTGCGGGATGTGCGGGAGAATCTTGAGACAATCGCAGCCGGCGGGCGCGACGGTTGGGTCGGTCTTGGACGCGGCGACTAGGTAGATGGTCGGGTCGTCGGGCAATTCGTAACGCTCAAAGACTTTGGCGAAATGCTCCTGCTGATGGCCGCTGAAAAAGAAGTTGTGGTGCGCGAGCTGCGGGTATTGGCAATCCAAAGCAAGTTCGATGACGAGCCCCGAACAGGTGGGCTCAAGTTTCGTTTCCAGTGAGGCGATGAAGGCCGGGTCCTCGTTGAGCAATTTCTCGTAGGCGGGAATGACTTCCATGTTCGACACGATGATATCGGCGGCATGGAATTTTCCTTTGGCCACAAGGCCCGTTACCCGGCCGCCTTCGCGCCGGACTTCGCTGACTTCGGCGTTGAGGTTCACCTTGATGCCCAACTCCTCCATGAGCCGCTTCAAACCGAGCGCGATGTGGTAAAGCCCGCCGTCCACATACCAGAGGTCGTAGCGGAACTGGATCGTGGGCATCGAGTTCATGAACGCGGGCGCGCGATAGGCCGAGGAGCCGACGTATTTGATGAAGAAGTCGAAAATGTTGCGGAAATATTCCGTTTGCAGATGCGAAGCCACACCTTGGTGCATCGAGCGGAACAGGTCGAACTGAAAAAACTTGAACAGCCCGTAGTGCTTGGCGAAGCCCTGCCAGTTGTCCAGGCCCTGCTCGAAGTAACCATCATTTGTCAGGTCGTAGAGGTCGGCGGAGTATTTCAGGAAGCGCTCGATGTTCTCCGGCGGTTCGCCGACCTTGCGCGCCTCGGCAGCCATCTTGTCCGGCTCGGGATACAGGTCGAGCGTCACGCCGTCCTCAAAGAAATTCCGCCAGTGCGGCCGCAGCGGGCGGATGGAAAAATAATCGCTCATCTTCTTCCCGCTGCGCTCGAACAGCCGCTCAAAAATGTGCGGCAACGTGAGGATGGACGGCCCGAGGTCGAACGTGTAACCCTGCTGCTTGAGCACGTTGAGCTTGCCGCCAATCTTGTCGTTCTTCTCGAAGATCTCGACGTCGTAGCCGGATTGCCGCAGCGAGATGGCGGCGGACAATCCGCCCAGGCCCGCGCCGATGACGATGACTTTCTTTGCCCTCATAAATCCAATTAGGCTAGATCGCTGTCGCCAGCGACTTCACGAAGCCGGCGACCCGGGGCACCAGGTCCGACGATTTGCCGTGTTCCGCGATCTGGTTCACGATGGCGCTGCCGACCACCACGGCCTCGCCATGGCTCGCCACAAGCCGCGCCTGTTCCGGCGAAGAGACGCCGAATCCGATGGCGATGGGCAGCGGCGTATGCGCGCGAATCTTGGCCGTCATCGCCGCGATGGTGTCCGCGACTTTTGCCTGCATCCCGGTCACGCCTTCGCGCGAGACGTAGTAGATAAACCCGCTCGCACGCTTGGCGATCAGTTCCATCCGCGCCTCGGGCGTGGTCGGCGCGATGAGGTAGATGTTGCACAACCCCGCCGCCCGCATCAGCGCCTCATAGTTCTCCGATTCCTCCGGCGGCAGATCGAGCACGAGCAATCCATCCACGCCCGCCGCGGCGGCATCGCGGATGAATTTTTCCACCCCGATCTTGTGGATGAGATTGAAATAGATGTAGAGCACCACGGGAATCTGCGACTTCTGGCGCAACGCAGCCACGGTGGCCAGCAACTTCGGCGGCGTCGTGCCGGATTCCAAGCCGCGCTGCGCGGCGAGCTGGTTCACCAGCCCATCCGCCAATGGGTCGCTGAACGGCACGCCGAGCTCCAGCACGGACACGCCGGCCCGGTCGAACGCCAGCGCCAGTTGCAACGTCGCGTCCAGATGCGGGTCGCCCGCGCCGATGTAGACAACCAGGCCCTTGCGGCCGGCCTGTTTCAGCGCGGCAAATTTTTCAACGATGCGGTTCATGCGGAACGGAGTTTCCCGGGTCAGGTTCCAAGTTTCAAGCCTGCAATCGCCGGAAAGCGCGACCAAGTCACGATTCAAGCGGAATTCTCCTTGCGCAACCCAGCTGGCGGCTTTGAAATCATTTAGGACGTCAGAGGCCCGCACCTCCTGCTGTAAAATCAGACCGCGATTTCCTGCGGGCCTTGGCCGCCGTTGACAAGGAAGAGCACGGCCATACGCACGGCGAGGCCGTTGGTCACTTGCTCCAGAATCACGGAGCGCGCGGAGTCGGCGATCTCGCTGTCGATTTCCACGCCGCGGTTGATGGGGCCGGGGTGCATGATGAGCGCGTCGGGTTTGGTCTGCGCGAGCCGGGCTTTGTTG
>JAFMIX010000168.1 GCA_017853785.1 Verrucomicrobiales bacterium | reverse complement strand
CCCTCGCTCGTCATCTGCCCCGCGTCCGTGTTGCACAACTGGCGGCGCGAAGCGGAGAAGTTCACGCCCGGCATGAAAGTCCTCGTGCTCGAGAGCGGCGCGGCGCGGCACAATTTGCGGAAACAGATCCCACAGCACGACCTCATCGTCACCAATTACGCCCTGCTCCGCCGCGACCTCGAGGAGCTGCAGAAATTCGCCTTCCACGCCGTCATCCTCGACGAGGCGCAGTTCATCAAGAACCCCGGCGCGCAGGTCACGCTCTCGGTGAAGCAGCTCAAGTCCGACCACCGCCTCGCGCTCACCGGCACGCCGCTGGAGAACCGCCTGCTCGACCTCTGGAGCATCGTGGATTTCATCCAGCCCGGCTACCTCGGCAATCAGGATCATTTCAGCGAAACCTACGAGCCGCGAGCCGCCGCCGCGCCGCCCGGCGAGATTCCCGAGGAAGTTCCCGAGGCCGCCGACGGCGTCTGCGCCCAACGCATCGCGCGCCGCCGGCTCGCGGCCAAGTTGCGCCCGCTGCTGCTGCGCCGGCTCAAGAAGCACGTCGCAAAAGATTTGCCCGACCGCACCGAGCAACGCCTCGATTGCAACCTTGGCGACGAGCAGAAGAAACTTTACCTCGCCGAACTCCGCCGCAGCCGCGAGCAGGTGATGAAAGCCGTGGAGACGCAGGGCTTGAACAAGTCCAAGATGCACGTCCTCGCCGCGCTCACGCGCCTGCGGCAGATCTGCTGCCACCCGCGCCTCGTCGGCAACGATTCCGCCAGCGGCAAGACGGACACGATGTTTGAACTGCTCGAACCGTTGCTGGCCGAGAAGCAGAAAATCCTCGTCTTCTCACAGTTCGTGCAGATGCTGCAATTGCTGGAAAAGGAATGCCTCGCCCGCGGCATCAAAACGCATCTGCTCACCGGCCAAACCAAGGACCGGCAGGAAGTCGTGAATGCCTTCACCAACGACGGCGAACCCGGCGTATTCCTGCTCAGCCTCCGCGCTGCCGGCACGGGCTTGAATCTCATCAGCGCCAGCTACGTCGTGCTCTACGACCCCTGGTGGAATCCGGCGGTCGAAGCGCAGGCCATCGACCGCTCGCACCGCATCGGCCAGACGCAGACGGTGAACGCCTACCGTCTCATCGCACCCGGCACAGTGGAGGAAAAAATCTGGGAACTGCAGCAGAGCAAAGCCAAGACCATCGGCGACGTGCTCGGCGAAGAAGGCTTCGCCCGCAGCCTCTCGGCGGTGGATTTGAATTATTTGTTTGCGGAAGACTGAAAGCGGAATCCCTGAACCCCCGGGAATAAAACTTGGTGCGCACGGCAGGACTTGAACCTGCACGCCTCACGGCACTACCACCTCAAAGTAGCGTGTCTGCCAATTCCACCACGTGCGCAATGGGCGTTTAATAAACCAGACCCAGCCGGATTTGAAAAGTTATTTCGCCCGGGATTTTGATCACAACCATCATGGCTGCGGACGCGAAAGCAAAAAAGCCCGTCCGAAGGGACGGGCTTTGAAATAGTCAGGCTGGTTTTACTTTTTCGCTGCAGCTTTGGGCTCAGCAGCGGTTTTTTCCGCAGTCGGCGCGGCTGCCTCGGGCGCTGCCGGCACGTCGACGAATTCCAAAATAACGCGCTGGGAGGCATCCCCCTGCCGCTGGTGCATCTGGATGATGCGGGTATAACCACCCTTGCGCTCCTTTTGCGTGGGGGCGATTTCGTTGAACAGCATACGCACGGCATCTTCCTGACCCAACAGCCGGGCGGAGGCCAGCCGGCGGGCGTGGATGGTGCCGCTTTTGCCGAGCGTGACCATCTTCTCCGCCACGGAGCGGGCGGCCTTGGCCTTGGCCATGGAGGTGATGATGCGTTTGTGTTTGATCAGACTGCAGACCATGTTGGCGAGCATCGCATTCCGGTGTGTCCCGGTGCGGCCCAACTTGGCGGTTCGCTTTAAGTGGCGCATAAACTCTAGTTGTTGTCGGCGGTGGCTTTCGCGGCGTCGTCCTTGGGTGAATCAAGCAGCTCCGGCTCGAAAGTCATACCGAGATTCAGGTTGAGGCTGGTCAGCTTGTCCTTGATCTCGTTGAGCGATTTCTTCCCGAAGTTGCGATACTTCAGCATTTCCTGTTCGCTCTTCATGGCGAGCTGCCCGACGGTGGTGATGTTGGCGTTGTTGAGGCAGTTCGCAGCGCGGACGGAGAGCTCAATTTCGTTGACGCTCATGTTGAGCAGCTTCTTCATCTTGCTCTTTTCTTCGTCCTGCTTGTCGGCAACTTCCTCGAATTCGATGGCATTCTTGTCGTAGCCCACGAAGACATCGAGGTGGTGCGCCAAGATCGCAGAGGATTGGGTGAGGGCGTCATCGGGGGTGATGCGGCCATCGGTCCAGATTTCCAGCACCAGACGGTCGTAGTCGGTGCGGTTGCCGACGCGAGCAGACTCAACGGCATAGCGCACGCGGGTCACTGGTGAGAACAGGGAGTCAATGGCGATGACGCCGATGGCCTGGCCGGGCTTCTTGTTTTCGTCGTTGGAGAGGAAGCCGCGTCCGACTTTGACGGTCAGTTCCATCTCGAATTTTTTCTTCTTGTCGAGGGTGCAGATGTGCTGGTCGGGGTTCACCAACTCAACGTTCTGGTTGACTTGGATGTCCGCAGCGGTCACGGCGCCCTCTTTGTTGGCGGAAAGGAGCAGCGTCTGCTCCTCGCGGCTATGGGCCTTGAACTTGACTTTCTTGAGATTGAGCACGATGTCGGTGACATCTTCAACGACGCCTTCGATGGTGGCGAACTCGTGCATCGCACCGTCCACCTTGATGGAGGTGATGGCCGCGCCTTCAAGCGAGCTGAGGAGCACGCGGCGGAGCGAGTTGCCAATGGTGTGGCCGTAACCGGTTTCAAACGGATCGGCGACGAATTTGGCGTAGTTGGCGGTGGCGGTGGCTTCTTCTTTCTGCAACCGCTTGGGCATTTCGAAACGTCCTAAACGAACTGGCATAACTTTCTTTCTGGCAATTTTAATCTGACCGGACCGGCCTTAATTATTCCCGAGGCCGAACCGATCCATGTAATTGCATTGTGTCCGCCTCACGGCGGACGGGTTTGACTTAGCGGGAATAAAATTCAACAACGGCCTGCTCGTTGGCAATGGGCTGAATCTCGTCGCGCGACGGAATGCGCATCACGACGCCCTTCAACTCTTCCTTGTTCAGCGATAGCCATTCCGGCACCGCGCGGCTGGTGGAGATTTCCATGCCCTTCGTCGCCAACTGGCGGGAGGCATTGGTATTCTTGGCTTGCACCACGTCGTTGACCTTGAGGGCGAACGAAGAAACGTCCACCTTGCGGCCATTCACAGTGATGTGACCGTGGGAAACCATCTGGCGCGCCGCAGCGCGGGAGTTCGCGAAGCCAAGGTGGTAAACCACATTGTCCAAGCGCGTCTCCAAAATCTGCAACATCGTTTCACCCGTGATGCCGCGCTTCTGCTTCGCACGTTCGTAAACACCGCGAAACTGTTTTTCCATCAGTCCATAGTAATAACGCAGCTTCTGCTTCTCAATCAGGCCGAGACCATAATCGGTGTGCTTGCGGCGGGACTTGGGGCCGTGGACGCCGGGGCCGTAATTGCGGCGCTCCAAATATTTCGAAGGACCAAAAATGGGCACACCGAAGCGGCGGCTGATGCGAACGCGAGGACCTGTATAACGAGCCATGTTAGTTGATAGTTAAAAGTTAAGGTTGCTGGCCGATTACACGCGGCGTTTCTTTTTGGGGCGGCAGCCGTTATGCGGCACCGGCGTCACATCCTTGATGCAATTGATTTCCAAACCGATCGCCTGCAAGGCGCGGATGGCGGACTCGCGGCCAGAGCCAGGACCTTTGACGCGGATTTCGACTTCGCGCATCCCGTGGGACATCGCCTGACGGGCAGCATCTTGCGCCACCATCTGGGCAGCGTAAGCCGTGCTTTTGCGGGAGCCTTTGAAACCGACCTTGCCGGCGGCGGACCAACCAATCAGGTTGCCCTGCATATCGGTGATTGTGACCTGGGTGTTGTTGAACGTCGCCAGAATGTTGGCCACGCCCACTGAAATGTTTTTCGATCCCTTGGCCTTGACGATTTTTTTCGCATTCGCGTCCTCGCCGAGCAGTTCGGCTGCTGTCGGCGCGGCCACAGCGGCAACAATGCCCTCAACGGGCTTCGGTGCGGGAGCGACGCCTTCGGCGGCAGCCTTTTTGGCGGGCTTTTCCCCTTCGGTTTTGGCGGCCTTCTTTTCCGCGGCTTCGGGTTTCGCCTCTTTGGCGGGCTTCTTTTTTATTTCTTCAGACATACGTCAAATTGGATTTAGCTGATGCCGGCTTTGGCGTTCGGGTTGCGCTGCACGCCGACCGTCTTACGCGGGCCTTTGCGGGTGCGGGCGTTGGTCTGGGTGCGTTGACCGCGCACAGGCAGGCTGCGCAGGTGACGGACGCCACGGTAGCACTTGATACCCTGCAACCGCTTAAGGTTCATACCGAGTTCGCGGCGCAGGTCACCTTCGATCACGTATTTGCCCTCTTGGATCGCATGAACGATCTGGGACATCTGCGCTTCGGTAAGGTTCTTAGCCCGGATGCTGGGGTCAATCTTCGCGTTGGCCAAGATGACTTTCGCGTTGACCGGGCCGATGCCGTAAATGTAGCGGAGCGCAATATCGATGCGCTTTTCGCCGGGAATCTCAACACCTATGATACGTGCCATAAAATATGATTAGCCTTGCCGTTGCTTGTGCCGCGTGTTGGTACAGATGACGCGAATGACGCCCTTGCGTTTCACGATCTTGCAATTTT
This sequence comes from Verrucomicrobiales bacterium, assembly GCA_017853785.1. Classification (GTDB taxonomy): domain Bacteria; phylum Verrucomicrobiota; class Verrucomicrobiia; order Limisphaerales; family JAFMIX01; genus JAFMIX01. Next base: position 356 of record JAFMIX010000168.1, on the reverse strand, counting down.
CACACAGCTTTTTGACTGATGCGCGAACCTTCATAAAATTTATTTCTCTTCCAACCGAATCCGCCCTTTCGACAAATCGAACGGCGACATTTCCAAAACGACTTCTTTTCCAACCGCCAGCGAAGCCTGGTTTCGCCGGGCTGACCCCGTCAGATGCCCCAGCACCTGATGTCCATTTGGCAGCTTCACCTGATACAGGTTATGCGGCAACGCGGCGATGACTAAACCGCCTACCGTGATGGCATCGTTTCCGGCCACGTCAAAATCTCCGGCTTACCTTCCGTTACCAAAACGGTATGCTCAAAATGGGCGGACAGTGAACCATCCTGCGTCACCACTGTCCAGCCATCTTTCAA
>JAFMIX010000167.1 GCA_017853785.1 Verrucomicrobiales bacterium | reverse complement strand
CGGCAACTACGAGGCCACCAACCAGCCGGCGGAGTAATGGCTCGGCCTCCATTACGACCAAGGGGCTGGACGTTGTCAAAATTCCCGGCATCACGGTTTATCGCGCGGAAGACAAGTTTGCCTTGAGGATTTTTTCACGTCCGATTACACCGAAGCGAAACCACCCAAACTTCTGGAGGCCCTGTGAATGGCAATCAATCTTGTGTGATCGATGCCATGAAGGCTGCCCGGATCCATGGCGCCGCCAATTGTTTATGAGTAAGAAAGTTAAATTCACCGACTCTTCCGAAGTGATTCCGGAATTCAAGCAGCTCGGCATGCACCACTTGCCAGGCATCACCGCCGAGGTTTTTTGGAAGGTTCTGGTCAAGTTGAGAAACGGGGAGGAATGGGAGCAGATCGAGGAAGAATTCGGGATCCAGATTCCCTTGAAGTTTCGCCGGCTGCACAAGGAGCCGCTTCAACATTGGCAGGCGTTTGGCTGGTTTGGCGATTGGGGTGCGTGCGGTTTTACCGGTGTGATGTTCCATCCCGACACGGGCTTTTGTCGCGCCATTGAGGAAGCGAGTGACGAGGGCGTTTGTTTGGTCGGGCCGCCGTTGAAAACATCGAAGCCGGAAAAATTCGCCGAAGCCTGCCTCGCTTTGCTTGAGCACAGTTGCAGAACGATTGGCGCGCCATTTGGGCCGGCTGAATGGTGCAACTTCATACCGGAATATGTCGGTCGCGCCCAAATCAAAGCCGCTTTCCAGCTTGGCTGGAAGGAGGAGTTTGGTTCGCTGGATGAGTATCTGGCGGAAGCTTACAAAGAATGACCGGGGTAACCGTTTGGCGGGGTGGTTTCGGGGCTGTCAGATTGCCCCGGAAAAAATCGCCCCGTGACAGTTTTTGTCACCCCCTTTGTGCTATGATGTTTTGACTGACAGGACGTCCTTGGCCTGCCCGCCCAGGAAACGACTCGACGCCATGAACTCCCATTACCAGATCGTTTGCCGCTCCTTCCACGAATACGGCATCACCTTTGAAGCCGATGACGAGAACCACACGCTCACCGTCGCGCTGGATTTGGAACGTGCGGCGGCCGACCTCACCGTCAAAGCCTGCCCGTATGACGATGCCGTTTCCATGTCGCTCGCGCTGCGGGAGCCCGTCCCGTTCCCGCGCCGTGCCGCCGTCGGCGAGCTGCTCCACCGCCTCAACCTCGGCCGCGGCCCCGGCCGCTTGGAGCTGGACTACGATTCCGGCCGCGTCCACGTGCGGGAGCACCTCCGCCTGCCGGATCCCAAAGGGGCATCGGCTGATTGGGCTGTTCATTGGTGTTTCCTCCTCACCTGCATGCGCATGGAGGGCATCCTCGACTGCATTCGCCAGGTCGCCGAAGCCGGTTTGTCACCCGCCCACGTTTTCGAGCAACACCAGGCCCGGATCTACGCCGAATTGGCCTCGCCCGATCCCGAATCCTGATTCCCCGATGCCCGGCCACCCTCGAAATAATTTGCCCCCCGTGACAGTTTTTGTCACCCCCCGCGTGCTAGAATGGCCTCCATGTCAACGCCGCCCGGCCGCCTTTCCGGTCTGCATCTGTTCGTTCCGCCCGCTTGCCCGGGGCTTTCGGCTTTAATACCATCCTCCACACCTCTCAATGGAAGCAGGCTTCCAGCCAGCAAGGATATTTTATGAATACCAACACCGCTTCGTCCCATGATGGCATCCTCCACAAGATGCGCTTCGCTCCCGAGCAGCAGGCCATCGACAAACTCATCCAGACCTTCGATCTCGATCCCATCCTGTCCCACTTCGAACGCGAGGGCGGCGTGACGTCCATCCGGGATGGCATTCTCAGCAGCCATCTCAAGCTGACCTCCACCATGGCTCCCCGCCTCTCGACCGCCCTCAAGGAGGCCTGCCGGTCGCTGGAATTCGATGCGCCCGTGGAGCTGTTTGTGGCCGAAGACGCCAACATCAACGCCTTCGCCGTGTATTCCCTCGACCACACGCCCCACATCATCGTGCTCACCAGCCGCCTCATCGAGCGCATGTCCGATTCCGAACTCCGCTTCGTGCTCGGCCACGAAATCGGCCATCTCCAGTTCAAGCATTACCGCATGCAGATGGTTGCCCGCGCCTTCGGCAAGGACAAGGACGGCGACTCCAACGTGCCGGCCCTGCTCAACCGCCGTTTGGAGATCTGGCACCGCCTCGCTGAGTTCTCGGCCGACCGCGCCGGCTTCGTGTCGGCGGCCGGCGCCCTCGATCCGGTCGTGTCCGTCTTCTTCAAGATCGCCAGCGGCCTGGGCCCCGAGCATCTGCACTTCGACATCTCCGCCTTTCTCCATCAGCTGGAGGAGCTGCAGCAGCTGGAAGCCCGCGACTCCCTGTGCGACTTCAGCCACCCCTCCATCCCCATCCGCGTCCGGGCGCTCCAGTTGTATCGCGATGCCGGCGGCCCCGCCGCCGACGCCGCCACGCTCGCCGCCGTCGACGCGGAGGTGTCCGCGCTGGCCAGGTTGATGGAGCGCAGCCCCTCGGATCCCGAGGCCCGCCACAAGCTCAACTACATCCTTGCCGGCGGTGTCCTCATGGGCCATGCCGATGACCAGGGCCTCGGCGACCGCGAGCTCCAGATCCTCATCGAGATGCTCCTGCCGCACACCAGCGATCCCGAGGAGGCCATCGCCGGCATCAAGTCGGTCGCGCAGGCCGAACAGATGCTCGCCGAAAGCGCCGCCTGGATGCGCGAAAACACCGGCGACCTCCGCCTCAACGGCTTCCGCTACCTGGCCATCATCGCCGTCTCCGAGGGCATGACGCAAAAGGAGGAGGAGCTCCTCCATCGCATTGCCGAGATGACCGGCATCCCCCGCAAGGCGGCCGCCGAGATGATCCACGAAATGATGACCAACTTCGCGCCCAAGAAGAACAGCGGCGCCAGCCTCGGCTTGAGATTGAAATGACCCGTGCAGCCGGGCGGCGCGGCCCCGTTCCGATCATGGGCCGTGCGGTTGACTCGCAAATCGTATGCACCTCTTCCTCGACACCGAAACCACCGGCGTCACCCCGCAGGACCGCGTCGTCTCCATTTGCTGGGCCCTCTACACCACCGCCGGCGCCGAGGTCTCAACACAGCACCACATCATCCATCCCGACGGCTTCACCATCCCGTCCGACGCCGCCGCCATCCACGGCATCACCACCGCCATCGCCCGCCGGCGCGGCATCCCCTTGAGCCGGGCCCTCACCCAGCTCTACGAGGAGATCGACACCCACAGCCCCGCCCTCTACATCGGCCACAACGTCGCGTTCGACCGCCCCATTGTCCTCAACGAATATGCCCGTCTCCGCGCCCGCGAGAACATTTCACCGCTTCGCACCTTCTGCACCATGAAGGAGACCACCCGCATCTGCCGCCTCCCGCATCATTCGCGCGGCGGCTACAAGTGGCCCACCCTGGGCGAGCTGCACGAGCACCTCTTCGGCTGCGGGCACGATGGCGCCCACTCCGCCGACGCCGACGTCCGCGCCTGCGCCAAATGTTATTTCGAACTCCGCTCCCGCAACCTCATCCGCTGATGCCCCATGATCCCCCTGGCCGCCAAACTGACCGCCACCAAAAGCGTCTGCGCGAACTCCGGCTTCACCCCTATGCGGGAGAATCTGGTCGAGGCTGTTCCTGAATACCGCACCTCACTGCCGACTCGGCATTGGGATGAGCATGAGTTTCGAGTCCCCGTGCTGGCGCGGGTGGATGAAGCTCTGGCAGACATTCACCACCAGTGCGCGCTCAGATCGGTGGATGAGTCGGAGTGGATGGTGGATTTGCAGAACTTGGCCGGGGATGAGATTGCCCAGGTCATTCTGTCCGGCTGCATCAAACATCAAGTCACGCCCGAAGCCCTGCTCAACGGTCTGAACCGGTCTGGGCTGGGGCTGGAATGAACATGACAAAGGGGATTTGGTCTTCGTCGCAGATCCTTTTTTGGCTGTCCGGTTTGTTTGCTGCCGGTGGCCAATTTGACAGTTCAGGCTCGACTTTGATAGCGTCCGCCTTAATGGGTCATCACGCGCTCTATTACAGCGACCAGTTCGTGATGTCGAAGGACAGCTTCGACACCACGCGCAAAGCCGCTTGGGTTGCGGACTCGCTTCGCAAAGACCCTGTGGACGGCATTGCTGTAACTGTTCCGCACCCCGCTCGGCTGGAGGACGCCGCCAGGATTCACTCGCCCGCCTACCTGAATGCCCTCAGAACCGGCAATCCGCTGGAACTTGCCGAGTCACCCAATATCGTTTGGGATCAAAATGCGTTGGAGCGCGCCCTGAGCACCTGTGGCGGCATGATTGCAGCGGGAAGGTCTGCGCTAAAAGACGGCGTTTCAGGTTGTCTGGCCAGCGGATTTCACCATGCCCGACGAGATCGTGGACTAGGCTACTGCACATTAAATGGGCTCGCCATAGCCGCCCACACACTGGCAGGACCCGACCGCAATCACATCCTGATTCTGGATTTGGACGCTCACTGCGGCGGCGGAACACATTCTTTGATAAAGGAGCATCCTCGGCTTTGGCAGATCGATGTGAGCGTGAATGAATATGACCGATATCAGCCCGGACCCCGGTGCATGCTCCAGGTTGTGACCGATGCCCGCCGCTATTTGCAAACCGTGTGGCAATGTCTGCAACACGCCCAGGAGGAATGGCCGTTGTTCGCCCTGTGCCTTTACAACGCCGGCATGGACATCCATCAGGACTGCGCCAATGGCGGACTGGCGGGCATGGATGAATTCATCATCACATTGCGCGAAGAGATGGTTTTTCGATGGTGCAACGAGCGCGGCATTCCGGTTGCCTACGCTCTCGCCGGTGGCTACACCGGAGGCAAAATGACCCGCAAACGACTGGTGGGGCTGCACAGGGTCACCGTGTGCAGCGCATGAAATGACAATGGAAATACCACGCTTTCTATGATTATCACCTTTGGGCTGGCACTAGACCAGCAATCACCCATCAAGCCAGCGGGCCTGGCCGAGGGCAGGGTGGGTCCGCTGGGAATGCTGACGCTATTCGAGAAACTGTAGGACCGAATAAGGCAAACACCGGTCAATCAAACGACTCTCTTATGAGCAAAAAACACTGACTCGCAAAAAACACAAAGGTGCTTTGATTTTGATCAAAAGACTGCTCATCAAGGAAAAACTCGGCAAGGGCTATCAGGAGATTTAAGCAATGAACCAACCAGCCCCACGTTA
>JAFMIX010000166.1 GCA_017853785.1 Verrucomicrobiales bacterium | reverse complement strand
TGCGCGGTCTTGGTCACTTCGACCTGCACGCCGTCGGCGACGGCCTGCGCTCGGGTGTAGGAGTAAATCACCGGGCCAAAGGCGGTGATGCCGTCGGCGATCTGCTGTGGCTCGCCGAAAATGGCGGCGAGTGCTTCCTGCGGATTGATGTTTTGGTCTTGGTTCATAATGTCAGCGGTTAAGGATTGGGATTTCGGAGTTGGCGGAAATGCGCTCCAGCTTGGGGCGCGGTTGAATCCTCACCGGCTTGCCAAAGCGCGGTGTGATGGTGCGCGGCTTCTGAATCACCGCGACAACGGCGGCGGATTCGCTCACGCGGATAACTCGGCAGGGTTGGCCGGCATACTCGACAACGTCACCGGCGCGGAGGGTGTAAGAATTGGTCATAAACTTGGTGAAGAAGTGGGGCGCACTGTCACTGCGCCCCGGTTGAATCACGCGGCGACTGCCTCCGGGGTCTGCGCCTTCGCGCTGCGGCGGATGGTGGCGGGGCGATAGCTCGAATACTTCTCGTGCGGGTCTTGCGCGCTGCTCAAGCGGAACTGGCCGCAAGGGTGCTGCCACGCTTGGCGCTCACGATTCCAATGGAAACCAAGCTGCGCCAACTGCTGCCGAATCTCGGCGGCGGGCTGCTCTTGGAACGTCACCCAAACCCATTTGCCTACAACCTCGGCGGCGCGGTAAACGTCCGGCAACGTGGTCAACAAAAGGTTCAACACCTTCGGTGTCGGCAACGTGCGGTTCGCCTTCCGTGCTTCCGAATCAATCGGCAAGCGATTGTCTTTGCGCTCCGGCTGCGCCACTGGCGCGACGGCTTCGGTGTTGGTGTTAGTCTGCTCGATATTGCGGATCTGCTCCCGAGCCCCTGAGTTATTTTTTTGTGATGTAGTTTTCATGGTCTTTTTTTTTCTGCTCTGCATTGCGTCTTCTGTCCGTCGCCCTTCATGAAAAAGCGGAAGCCCCAGCCCTCCCCCGTGGAAGTGGTCTTCAGAAGGTCGCCGCGAGGGGCGGGCTGGTCTTGGGCTGACGCCATGAGGGCGACGGAGAGAAACGCGGAGTCAGAAAAAGCCGGACCTGAAAACGAAGCTGCCGACACAAAAAAACCGTTTCCCCATCTTCGAGCGAAGCGAGCCAATTATTTCCCAGCGACGACCACTTGGGGACGGAAGGGGTCGAGCATTGGGGTTGGGCGGGGGCTTGGGGTCAGCAGAACCGGCTGTTCCTTTTCAGGCGAGCGGCTGAGTTGGCGCGACGGATGCCTGCGAACTGGCGCGGCGACTGCCCGCACGAATGCGAGGTGCGGATCAGCAGTCGCCGTGACAGGGAAGCAGCCAGTGGGCGCACAAGACGCTGTTATGTTTAATACACCGGGCCGCCGAAGGCCGAGTCTCGCGAGGCGTATGCGATGAGGCGGCGGAGACTCGTTGCCGAGGGTTCACGCGATAGCGGGATACGGCAATGAGGAGGTATTACACATAACACGCTCTTGTGCGCCCACCGGGAAGCACTCCGGCGTGACAACCAGCCACTCGCCGATGCCTTTGGCCGGTTCTGCTGGACTCGTTCCCCGGCGCAGTCGCGCCAGCGTCAGCCAACGATTCTGAGTCTTCGACGACAGAGCGGAGGGCGAGGGCTGCGACGCGATGAGTGCATGGGCGCGATCGGCAGCACCGCCCGCAGCCTGGCGACGAAGTCTCAGACCAACTTGGTTGTGTCAGTGAGGTCGGCCAGTTTCGCAAGCGCAGCGCCGCGAAAGCTGGTCGCGCTCACGGCTATTGCTGATGTCCTCGGCGATAGGCGAAGCCTCGCGCCGTATTGCTGGTGTCTTGGCCGGGCGAAGCCTCGCGGCCATATTGCCGGTCTTGGCCGATATGCGGAGCATCGCGGCCTGTGTTGCCTTGCAGGTTTGGGCGCACCGCTGTCAGTGCCGGTCTCGGCAGTTTGCGACCGTCGGAATGAGCGAGAGCATCCAGCGAAGTCGGCGAAGCTGAGTGCGGCAGCGAATGGAGCGGGCGGAAAGCTGACGAGTCCGGCCAGCGGTGCGGGCGGAACAGTGCGGAAGGTGCGACCCTCGCCGCAGCGATAGAGCACCGTCACTTGGCGAGAGCCGAAGCCGATGGGCGACCAGGGGCGCGTCAGCGCAAGGCTCGGCTCGCGCAAGTGTCCGCTCTGTGACGCCGGGCTGCTTGCGTCTCCGGCACGCCCAAGCTGCAAGCCTGGGCGTGATACTTCTGTGTCCCCGGCCGTGGCGAAGCCCCGCGGCCTCCGAAACCAAAAAGGCGAACCGGAAGCATCGCGACGGTTCGCCCAAGCGAGGAGCGATAGCGACGAGGTTTCGATGCCTGACAGCGCGCTTAATGCTCCGCCAACCTGAACGGTTGAAATGCACGACCAACATCCGACAACCTGCGACGTTCGACGCGTGCGCGCTGTAGCGAAAGGGCCGCCGAGAGTGACGTCCGTAAACCCGAGATGGCGGCCCGGTGCGCGGCGACAGTCGGCGTTAGCCGACTGGCCGCGCATGAGCGTCAGGCATCCGCGCACGCGCCTGTGACGTTCGTAAATGGAAACCGTGAGTCTGGTTGCGCGCCTCGTAATTGTTGAGCACGCGAGCAGAGTGGAGCGCGAACTAATTTCACTTCGAGCGTAGCGAGCCAACTTTGTCTTTCGAGGGACGAACGAATTACAAGGCGCGTTCAAATTGTCAGCGACTCACGACTTCACCTGGTTGCGTGTGAATCGAACGGCAAGTGACGTGGGAGTAGCGTTAAGGCGGCGATCCAGAAAGCGCGAGAAAGTTTCAGATGTCTTCAAGGAAGAAATCCGAATCAATGCGTTTGAGGACGTAGGTTGACACCGTGGTCACGCCCACATCGTGATCAATCATCAACTCGGCGAGTTGTTCTCCGTCGATGAGAACGATTTTGCTGCCAATGCGCTGCGCGTAATCTTTTGCCTCTTGGGTGAAACGCGACGTGGTGATGAAGATGCCTTTGTGAGCACCTTGTCCCTGGAGAGCGCCGGCGAATTGCTGAACATCGGGCCTGCCAACGGTTGCGGAATCACGCCGCTTGGCCTGAATGTAAATGGTATCGAGACCTAGTTTGTCTTCCTTGATGATACCATCAATACCCTCGTCGCCGGAACGGCCGATGGCTTTACCGGCATCGGCGCGCGATCCGCCGTAACCCATTTTTACAATCAACTCGACGACGACCCGTTCAAAGTGGGAGGGGTCAACTTTTTTGAGATTGTCGAGAATGTCGCTTGCGAGCTGTGAACGGAGGCTCTGATATGCGTTGTCGAGAGCTTCGGACGGAGTTGCATCCGGCTCGATGTCGTTGTCCACCGTTTGATCCTTGGACTGAGACTTGCGCGTGCCTTTGAGTTTGGTGAAGTCAACAAACTCGGGAAATTGGCGAAGCACCTTGGCGTCGATGCGTGATGGATTGGTGGTAAGGAATTTTCGGCCTTGGTCGGTGACACGATAGAAGCCGCGCCTCGTGGGTGTGAGCAACCCGGCTTTCTTCATGTAGGTTGCGGCCCAGCCTACTCGGTTTGAGAACGTGGGTTGCGTGCCGCTCGGGAGCAGTTCGCGCAATTCTGCGTCGGACAGCTTGAATTGAGTAGCCAGCTCATCCACGGCCGTGCGGGTGGAAATTTCGCCGGGGGCGCTGCCGCAGAACTTCAGCAGCGGCAACATGATCGTTTGGTAATCAGGAATTGGCATAGCTGGAGCGCATTAGCGAGAAGCGTATTGAAGAACGCAGATAATGGCAACAACGGCTCAGACTGGCCGCTCGCGCCGGCGCGATGGCCGCACCCAGCCGGTGACTACGAGCCACCGCCAGACGAACGGCTGCCACCACGGCAACTGCGGACGCCACTGTGCCGGACGGCCGAGAGCGACCCAGAACTGGACGGGCTGCGTGACGCGCTGGAAGTAGAGTGACGCGACCGCGCACTGCCAGCGCTGCCAGTGGATGCGAACGTAACGTAGTAGCTCTCTATGTGGTGTGTGTGTCATCACCATTGCGGAGCACGGGCCGCGCTGCGCGACAGCGCATTCAATTCCTCCGGCGACGCATCTGCCGTGACAGCCTGTGTTGCGCCTGCGGCAGGCTGGCGCGGCAGATGCATTCGCCGCCCATCTACGCGGCCTGTGCGGAGCTGACACACACACCACATAGAGAGCTACGGAGTGGAGACACGGGTGAGAACGCTGCGTGAGACGTGAACACACGTTGCGTTGGTTGCGGCGTTTCGTGGTTGTGAAAACCGTCAAGTGGAAATGTGATGGTCACTCATTGCTGCTGGTGGACGTGGAGTGACTATCAGTGTCCGTGAGTAAACAAGCGTTGTCCGGCGTGAAAACGAGTGGTGAAAAACGCGTGCTACCGTGCGCACGTGCCGGTCAATTCCACACATCCTGATTACGACGCGAACGCAGCCAGTTGGTTGCGGGCGCGTGATGTTTTTGCGGGCGAGGACGCGGTGAAGGCCGCCGGCACTCGGTATTTGCCGCGCCTCGACTCGCAATCCGATTCTGAATTTGTTGCCTACAAAAGCCGGGCGTCGTTCTTCAACGCGACGGCACGCACCGCTGATGGATTTGTGGGTCTGATCTTCCGCCGTGAGCCGACGTTCAAAATGCCCGACAACACCGCTGGTGTTGGTCGTGCCTTGGCGGCGTTCGTGGATGACGCCGACATGCTCGGCACTTCGCTGTCGTCCTACGCGAAAAACGTCGTGAGTGAAGTTGTCGGTGTGGGTCGTGCCGGGACGTTGGTGGATTGGGAAGACCAAGTGGAACAACGTGCCTATGGTGTTCTCTACACCGCTGAACAAATCCTGAACTGGCACACGGAACGAGTGAATGGCCGCAATGTCCTGACACTTCTGGTCCTGCGGGAAATCAGTCTGAAACCTGCCGTCGAATCTGATCCCTACCAGCCTGATGAAGTGGAACAACTCCGTGTGTTGCGTCTCGTGCCGGGAGAAAAATCCGGGTGGTCGTATCAAGTTGAAATCTGGCAACTCGGGGACAAGAAATCCAAACGTGGAAAATCCGAGTGGGTGAAAGTCCAGTCGAGGATCCCGCTGCGCCTCGGCAAACCGCTGCCGCTGATTCCGTTCGTGTTTCACGGGCCGCGTCACTCGTTGCCGCTGGTGGGCAAGCTGCCACTGGCGGACATCATCGCGGTGAATCTCGATCACTATCGTCTCAACGCCGACTACAAACACGGC
>JAFMIX010000165.1 GCA_017853785.1 Verrucomicrobiales bacterium | reverse complement strand
CGCGGCGAAGATGCTTTCGAAAATCCATTTGCCGTCGTCGCTGCCGAGCAGCGGTTCGCAGGCGCGCTCGGGATGCGGCATCAGGCCGGCCACATTGCGCTTTTCATTGCAGATGCCGGCGATGTTCAGCAGTGCGCCGTTCGGATTCGCGCTGTCGGTCAGGTTGCCGTCCTGGTCGCAATATTGCCACAGCACCTGGCGGTGGGCCACCAGGCGGTCCAGCGTCTCTTTATCCGCGAAATAGCAGCCTTCGCCGTGGGCGATGGGCACGCGGAGGATTTTGCCCGCCGGAATCCGGCTCGTGAACGGCGAATCGTTCGTGGCGGTCTTGAGGAAAATGTTTTCGCAGTGGAATTGCAGGTCGCGGTTGCGGATGAGCGCGCCGGGCAGCAGGCCGGCTTCCGTGAGGACTTGAAAGCCGTTGCAGATGCCGAGGACGAGGCCGCCGTTGTCGGCGAATTGTTTCACGGCCTGCATCACCGGGCTGAACCGCGCGATGGCGCCGCAGCGCAGGTAATCGCCGTAGCTGAAACCGCCGGGCACGATGACGCCGTCGGCGTCGCCGAGCGAGGCGTCCTTGTGCCAGACGAGGCGCGCGGAATGGCCGAAGTGCCGCACGGCGTGGACGGCGTCCTGGTCGCAGTTGCTGGCGGGAAATTGGAGAACGGCAAAATTCATATGCTTTATTCACCGCCGAGACGCCGGGACGCCGAGAAAAGAAAACTTTTTAACTCTGCGCCTTTGCGCCTCTGCGGTTCAAATTTATTCAATTTCCAATTTATAATCTTCGATGATCGGGTTGCTGAGCAGCTTGTGCGCGGCGTCATCGATGGCCTTTTGCGCGGCGGCCTTGTCCGTGCCGGGCGCGAGGTCGATCTCGATGTATTTGCCGATGTGGACGCCGGTGACGCCGCTGTAGCCCATGTGTTCGAGGGCTTTTTTGACGGTGATGCCCTGCGGGTCAACGACCGCCTTTTTGGGGGTGATGATGATTTTGGCTTTCATTCGTGAACGGGCGGTTTGCCCGGGAAAAAGACGACCGCATAGTGGCGCAACCGTGAGGATGGCGCGAGGTATTTTTGCGGGTTGGGGGTGGTTCCGGTCGCGGCTAGCCCGGCCGGCGGCGGGGCGGGAGCGTTCGCGGAACGGCGGAAGCTGCGCCGGACGCATTTTCAAGCTGCGTTGGGCGCGGGTTTCAATATCCTGCCCGCCCGAATCATGTTCGCCGCGCTGCTCACCACGTTACTCTTCTCGCTCTCGGCCATCTCGGGGCGGCGGCTCTCCGGCTGGCTGCGCGGCACGCACGCGAATCTGCTGCGGTTGCTGCTCGGCGCGGTGTTTTTGGGTGGTTGGGCGCATCTGTTCGGCTTTGGCGTGGGTGGCGCGGCGTTTCCGGTGCTGTTCCTGAGCGGCGGCGTGGGGTTTGGCGTGGCCGACCTCGCGTTGTTCCAGACTTACCGGCGGCTCGGCGCGCGGCGGTCGATGGTGATGGCACAATGTGTCGCGGCGCCCATCGCGGCGCTCATCGAATGGCTCTGGCTCGGGCATGCGCCGACGCTGGCGCAGGCGGGGTTCGCGGCGATCATCCTGGCCGGGGTCGCGGTGGCGTTGCTGCCTCACGCGGAGACGGCCGAGCCGGCGAATCATCTCATGGCGGGAATCCTCTTCGGGCTGGTCTCGGCGGCGGGGCAGGCGTTGGGGGCGGTGTTGAGCCGCAAGGCTTACGCGGTGGCGGCGGCGCACGGAGAAAGCTTCACCAGCCTCGGCGACGGCGTGAACGCGGCCTATCAACGCATTCTCGGCGGAATTTTCGTGACGGCGGTGTTTCTGCTCTACCTGAAACTGGCGCATCACCCGGATGAATCGCAGCCCAACCAGTGGCGCAAAGCCTGGCCGTGGCTGGCAGCGAACAGCATCGTCGGCCCTTCCCTGGGCGTGACGTGTTACCAGTGGGCGCTCATCAGCACGCCGACTTCGGTGGTGCTCCCGATCGTCGCCACAACGCCGCTGGTGGTGATTCCGCTGGCGCATTTCTTCGACGGCGACCGCATCACGGTGCGGGCGGTGGTCGGGGGCGTGATCGCCGTCGGCGGGGTGATCGGGCTGACGCTGGCGAAGTGATTTTCGCTGGAAGCAGAGTGCCGCCGCGCGGCCCGACCGCCTATTTCTTCGTCATCACGAAAACGCCGTTCCAGTCGTCGCCGGGCGGGTTTTCAATGAGGGCGCGGCAGCGGGCGAGATACATGGCGCTCAAATGATCCTCCGGCTGCCGGCTCAAGCTTTGTTCGAACAATCGCGCGGCGGCGGCAAACTCCCGCTGGCGGTAGCGCCGCACGCCTTCCTCGTAACGCGCCAGCCACAACGGCAACGAAACGGTCTGGCCCGCGCCTTCGCCCATGACGGTGAAGACATCCACGGGCCGGGTCTTGCCTTTGACCTGCACGCAGTCCACGAGGCGCAGGAGATATTGGTCGCTCACGAGCTTGGCGACGTTTTCACCGAGCAGGAGGTCGAGGTGATATTCCTTGGTCAAGCCTTCGAGGCGGGAGGCGAGGTTGACGGCGTCGCCGATGACGGTCAGCTCCATCTTCTCGGCAGAGCCGAGGTTGCCGACGATGACTTCGCCTTGGTTAAGGCCGATGCCGATGGGCAACTCCTGCCAGCCGCGCGCGCGCCAGCCGGCGTTCAACTGCTCCAGACTTTTCCGCATGGCGAGCGCGGTGGCGACGGCGTGGCGGGCGTCGGTGGCGGGGCTTTCGCTGACGATGTTGCCCCAGACGGCCATGACGGCATCGCCGATGAATTTGTCGAGCGAACCGGAATGCGCGAACACCAGCCGCACCATCTCCTCGAAATATTCGTTGAGCTGCGCGACGAGCTGGGCGGAGTCCGCGCTCTCGGTGAGCGTGGTGAAGCCGCGCACGTCGGAGAACAAAATCGTGACGGGCTTGCGGACGCCGGTGAGGGAGTTGAAGTAGGTCTGCGGGTTGTCGAGCAGTTCCTTGACGACATTTTTGGAGACGTAACGCTCCAAAGTTCTCCGCACGCGCGCCTTGTCCCGCCGCTCCAGCAGGAAGTCGAAGCTCAACACCACCACGCTGCCGATGAACAGCACGAGCACCGGCGCGGCGACCGGCAGAATCAAGAGCGGCACGGCGGTGGGTGCAAAAATTCCGGCGTGTTCGAAAAGGTATTTCGCCAAAAACCACCAGCCCGCACCGAGCGCGATGACGACGAGGAGGCGCTTGACCGGCTCGCGGAAGATGAAGCACAGCGCCGCCGCCAGCATCCCCGCGAACGCGATGACGAGCCGCGTGACGCGCGGGGAGGTTTCGCGCAGGAACTCGCCGTGCAGCGCGGCGTTGATGATGTTGAGGTGGATCTCCGGACCGGGCATTTCGCCAAGCGGGGTGGCGTGCTTGTCCTGGAACAGGCTCGCGGTCGGACCGATGAGGACGAGCTTGTCTTTGAAGAAAGCGCCGTTGGCGTAATTTTGTTCCCAGGTTTTCGGCAGCAGCACGTCGCCGATGAGCAGCGGCTTGTAGCCGCCGGCGGGGGCAGTGTAGCGAAACCGGCGCTCGGCGAAACCGGCGGGAATCAGTTCCGGGCGGCCGAATTTGCGGAGCGCGCGGGCATCCAGCGATTCGAGCACGGTGCTGGGCGGAAGAATGTCGCCGAGCTGATCGCCGCGATGCCGGAAGTGGGCGCGGCGCAAGCTGCCGTCGTCATCCGGCCAGATGGTGACGTAGCCGACGCGGTCGTCCTCGACCACGGATTGCCCGGCGCCGGGCACGATGACGCTGGGGCTGGGCAAGGTGAGGTTGGTGAACTTGCGCCGGTCGGTTTCGGTCATGTCGAACGCGCAACCGATGACCACGCGGTCACGATATTTGTCGAGGGCGGCAGCGAGAGCGGCGTCACCCTCCTTGGGCGAGGCGAAGACAAGGTCGATGACGATGGCTTTCGCGCCGGCTTCGGCGAGCTTGGTGATGAGCGCGGCCCAGACATCGCGCGACCACGGGTAAGGTTCGGCAATGGCGCGGAGGGCGGGCGTGGCCCGCATCTCGGCTTCGCTGAAATAATCTGCGTAGGATGGCCGGTCCACGCCGATGAGCACGAGGCGTTCGTCCGGCGGCGTTTTGCGGCCCAACCGGGCGTTGAGGTCTTGCAGATAGTTTTCCGCCGCCACCATGGGGGCAAAACCAACCTGCCACAACGCGAGCACCGCACCGGTGCAGAGCGCGCAGATGCCCAAAATGATCCAGAAATGGCGGGCCGGGCGGTTCATGCGGCGGGCAAACCGAAGTTGTCACAAATGGCCGGTTGCATCGAGGGCAATCGTGGCATAGGCTCATTGACAATTCAATTTAGTTTGCCTAAACAGAGCCTCGTTGTTTCCGGGAGTTTTTATGAAAAAATATTTTTTGTGGTCGCTGCTGGCAACCGGCTTGGCCGGGGTCGCCACCGCCGCCGAACCGCTCACGCGCAGCACGTTCACCGATGTCATCAAGGAGGTGAATGTCGTGGCCGCCACCACCAAGGCCGCCACGCCCGCCGCCGTGAACGCCGTCGTGACCGCGCCCGACCTCGTCCGCACCGGGCCGGCTTCGCGCGCCGAACTCGCCGCGCCGGACAAGACCATCACGCGCATCGGGGCGAACACGGTGTTTTCCTTCGCGCCGGACGGGCGCACGGTGAACCTGGAGGCGGGCAGCGTGTTGTTCCATTCGCCCAAGGGCAAGGGTGGTGGCGTTATCAAGTCCGGGGGCGCGTCCGCTGCCGTGTTGGGCACGACGGTCATCTGCGTGAAAGGCGGGGACGGGACATTCAAGACGATCCTGCTCGAAGGCGAAGTGAAGGTGACGCTCGCGGACGGCAAGTCGGTCACGTTGCATGACGGTCAGATGGTCATCGTCTCGGCAGACGGCAAGAGTTTCAGCAAGATTTACGACATCAACCTGGAAAACCTCACCGGCGGCTCGCTGTTAGTGAAGGGATTCTCCCAACCGCTGGATTCCTGGCCGCTGATCCAGGAGGCCATCCGCAAGCAGAAGGAATTGCTCGCCAAAGGCAAGGGCGGCGGCCCGGGCAAGCCGGGTGGCACGACCGAGATCGACAACAACACGCTGCAAACCCTCGTTCCGCCAACCTTTGACAACCGCGGGCAGGAATCTCCCAACAACCCGAACGGCGCGCCCACCATCCCGGTGGGTGGCGGGCAGCCCGGCTTGACCGTCGGTTACGGCGCGAACAGCAAT
>JAFMIX010000164.1 GCA_017853785.1 Verrucomicrobiales bacterium | reverse complement strand
CAGCAAGCCGGAGATCTGGACAAGAGGCTGATATGGCACGCTGGCATTCATGCAATATTTTGCAGGTCGGCGCGTCCGCCCGCCGCGTCTGGCAGTTCGACGCCCGCAAAGCCGCCCTCTCCCTCAACCGCGAGCAGACCACCCCCGCCGGCCAGCCGTTGCCGGACAACCTGGTCGGCAAAAGCTGGACCTCCCTATGGCAGCCCAAGCTGAACGTCGCCTGGCTCGCCGCCGAACACATCTTCCTCCGCGTCGTCCGCCTGCCGCCCGCCGACCTCGCGGAAACCCGCGCGATGGTGGAGTTCCAGTTGGAGAAACTTTCGCCCATCCCCGTCACGCAAATGGTCTGGGGCCTCCATGTATTGGCCGCCCCGGCGGCAGCAAAAGCCCCCGCCGCGATCGAAGGGGAAAAACCCAAGGAGGCGTTGCAGACCATCATCGTCGTGATGGTGCTGCGCTCGGCCGTGGAGGAATTCCTCGGCCAGCTCGAACAGGATGGCTTCCTCGCCGACCGCCTCGAAGTGCCGTTGCTCGACCAGTTGCAGCACACAGCCGGGGCTGGCGATGGCTTGCCGCGCCACAGCGAAGCGCCCGCGGCCGCGTGGGTCTATCTCGCCGCCGAAAATAAAAGCGCGCTCGTCGCGTGGTGGTTTGACGGCACGTTGCAAAGCCTCGGCTTCATCCATTTGCCCGCCGCCAAAACCGCCGCGGAAATCCTCCGCGAACAACTCGTCCAACTCACCTGGGCCGGCGAACTCGAAGGTTGGCTGCGCGGCACGCCGCAATGGCACCTCGTTGTCGCCGGCGATGCCGCTGCGGAATGGCAGGCGCGCTTCCAAGCCGCGCTCGAAACTCCGGTGAAACTCGTCGCCCCGCCCGCGCCCGGGCAACTGGCCGCCGCCGCCGCCAGCCGGGCGGTGCAATCCGAGCCCGCCGCGAACCTCCTGCCGCCCGAACACGCCGCCCGCTACCACCAGCAACTCGTGGATCGCCTCTGGCTGCGCGGCCTGATGGCCGTGCTCGGCACCTATTGCGTGGCCGTGCTCATCTACTTCGTCGCCCTGCAATTCCTCTCCTACCAGACGCGCGGCGTGGAGACCCAGAAAGCCGGACTCGGCCAGAGCTACACCGACGCCATCCAACTCAAGGCCCGCTATGAGATCCTGAAAGACCGGCAGGCCCTCAAATACGCCGCCCTCAACTGCTGGCAGGTCACCGCCAAACTCCTCCCCGAAGGCGCCACGCTCAACGGCCTGGATTTCCGCGACGGCAAGAAGCTCACCCTCACCGGCACCGCCGGCTCCGATCAGGCCACCGCCATCATCGAGTTCAACTCCGCCATGCGCAAGGCCGAGGCCGATGGGCAGATCCTCTTCGCCCGCGTGGATTCGCCCAGCTACAGCCAGAACCCCGCCAACAACACCATTTCCTGGAGCTTCTCCTGCGAAGTCAACCGCGCGGAGGAACTCCCATGACCAATCCGCTGGACAAACTCAACCTCCGTCCCTTCGAGCGCCGCCTCGTCGTCGGTGTCGCCGTCGTCCTCTTCCTCGTCATCAACATCGTCTGGGTCTGGCCCCACTTCAAAGACTGGACCGAAACCAAAAACCGCCTCGAAGCCGCCCGCCAGGCGCTCGTCACCTACCAGAACGCCATCGCCCAGCGCGGCGACTACCAGAAAAAAATCGCCGCCTTCGAATCCGAAGGCGCGGCCGGCAACAACGACGACCAGGCCAACCAATTCCTCCGCACCGTCCAGAACCAGGCCGCCGTCAGCGGCGTGACCATCGTCAGCATCTCCCGCCAGTCCGCCGGCACCAACGCCTTCTTCCTCGAACAACGCCAGACCTTCACCGTGCAGGCCGACGAGGAGAAGCTCGTGGACTTCCTCTACCAGCTTGGCTCCGGCGATTCCATCATCCGCGCCCGCGGCCTCTCGCTGCGGCCCAACGCGCCGCGCCAGCAATTGAGCGGCAACATCGACCTCGTCGCCAGCTACCAGAAAAGCGCCGCCCCCAAAGGCGCGCCCCACAAATCAACCACCAAGTAATCGTGAAAACCATCCTCGCCCTATTGCTCGTGCTCGCCGGCTTCGGCCTGCAAGCGGGTCCGCAATTTCTTCCCCTGCCCGGCACGCCGGAAGGCGACGCTCTCGCCGCCAAGGCCGCGGCCGCCGCGCCCCAGCCCGCGCCCGCCGCCCCTGCCGCCACCGTCAGCAAACCTGCCGCCGCGCCCGCGACCAACATCGTCCCGCCCGCCGCCCCGGCGGTGATCACTCCCGCGCCGCCCGCGCCCGTCGCCCCCGCAACCCCCGTCGTCAGCGCGGCTCCAGTCGCCCCTGCCGCCCCCGCAATTAAAACCGCCGTCCCCGCCGCCCCTTCGCGGGCCATCACCCGCCGGCCCGCCAGCCCGGCGGCCCCCGCCGCCGCACCCGCTGTTCCTGCCGCGCCCGGCGCAACCTTCACCAGCGATGCCGCCACCGCCGCCAGCGCCGCCAAGCTGCTCGCCGCCAATCCCGATGACATCCTGCCCGCCGGCACCATCCAGTTCCAGGCCACGCCGCTGGAGCAGGTGTTGGAGATCTACGCCAAGCTCGTCAACCGCACCATTCTCCGGCCCGCCACGTTGCCCGCCGCCGCCATCACCATCAAGACCCAGACCGAACTCACCAAGACCGAAGCCTTGCAGGCGCTCGACAGCGTGCTGGGCATGAACGGTATCGCCATGATCAAGACCGGCGAAAAATTTGTGAAAGCCGTCCCCGTCGCCGAAGCCAACGCCGCCGCCGACAAGATCAACGACTCCCAGCACGGCGATGACCTGCCCGAACTCGGCGGCTACATCACCCACGTCGCCCAGATCCGTTACGCCAAACCCAGCGAAGTCATGCCCGTGCTCGCGCCCTTCGCCAAAATCCAGGGCAACATCACCGCGCTCGACGCCAACGGCATCCTCATCATCCGCGACTACACCGAAAACGTGAAGCGCATGCTGGAACTCATCGCCAAGGTCGACGTGGCCGTGCCCTCCGAGTTCGTCTCCGAAGTCATCCCCATCAAATACGCCCTCGCCTCCGACATGGCCAACGCCCTCAACAGCGTCGGCGGCAGCGCCAGCGGCTCCATCGGCAGCAGCGCCACCGGCGGCACCACCACCGGTGCCGGCGTGACCGGGCGCTCCAGCCCCTTCGTGCGCACCGGATTTGGCAGCGCCCCCGGCGGCCCGCAGACCGTGGGCGGCAGCACCTTCGGCAACCGCACCCCCGTCAGTTCGCCCGGTGTCACCCCCGGCGGCACGGCCACGCCGTCGTTCCAGCAACGGCTCTCCAGCATCATCTCCCGCGCCGCGACCGGCGGCGGCGGCGACTTCCAGCTCATCGGGCCGAACAAGATCATCGCCGACGAGCGCACCAACTCGCTCCTCGTCTTCGCCTCGGTGCAGGACATGGAGATGATCAAGAAAATCATCTCCCAGCTCGACGTCGTCCTCGCGCAGGTGCTCATCGAATCCATCATCCTCGACGTGACGCTGGCGGACAACTTCCAGTTCGGCGTCAGCGCCGGCCAGGCGCCGTTGTCAAAGGACAATGCCGTCGGCGGCGGCGCGTTCGGCAACAACGGCTCGCTCACCACCGGCCAGGCCTTCCTGAATAATCTCTTGAGCACCTTCACCACCAACGTCACCGGCAGCGCCAGCACCGGCTTCATCACCAACATCGTCCAGTCGTTCTCCCCCGCCACGAACATCAACTTCCCCAGCGGCGACGGCCTCACCTACTTCGGCAAGATTGGCCCCACCTGGAACGTGGCGCTCACCGCGCTCGCCGGGAAGAACAACGTCAAAGTCCTCGCGCGCCCCAGCATCCAGACCTCCCAGAACGCGCCCGCGAGCATCTTCGTCGGCGAAACCCGCCCCTACATCACCGGCACCTACTATGACGGCTACTCCGGCGGCGGCTCGCGCTCGCAATACCAGCAATCGCAGATCGGCATCACCCTCAATGTCACCCCGCTCATCAACCCGGATGGCCTCGTCGTCATGGACATCCAGCAGCAGGTGCAGCAAGTCGGTGGCTCGGTGAAGATTGACGGCAACGACGTGCCCATCACCCAGGACCAGAACGCCACCGCCAAGGTCGCCGTGCGCAACGGCGAGACGATTGTCATGGGCGGCTTCATCCAGAACCAGAAAGCCCAAGCCAAATCGGGCGTGCCGTTCCTCCAGGACCTCCCGTTGCTCGGCCCGCTCTTCCGCAGCACCACTACCACCGGCCAGCGCCGCGAATTGCTCGTCATGATCCGCCCCACCGTGCTCGATACACCGCAGGCCGCCGCCCTCGAGACCGCCGTGCAGCGCGACCGCCATCCCAACCTCAAGCTCGCCGAATCCGAGTTCGACAAGGAGGACCAAAAGCTGCTGAAGCGCGCCAACCGGCTGGAAAAAATCAATCCCGACGACAAGA
Source organism: Verrucomicrobiales bacterium (assembly GCA_017853785.1). Taxonomy (GTDB): domain Bacteria; phylum Verrucomicrobiota; class Verrucomicrobiia; order Limisphaerales; family JAFMIX01; genus JAFMIX01. The sequence goes on along the minus strand of JAFMIX010000164.1, from coordinate 806 downwards.
AAGCCATCGAAGCCTCCGATAAAGCAGCGGCCCGCGCCGACGCCCGGGAAGCCGAGGCCAAAGCCAAGGCCGCCGCCCTCGCGGCCGAGTTGGAGGAGCCCAAGCCCTAACGCGCGGACGTTTATGCTGGCGATTTTTCCCAGACGCAGCCGGCGGGTCTTGCTGGGGCCGCTGCTGGCGGTCATCGGCGGTGGGCTTTCGTCGGCGCAGGCGCAGTCGGCTTGGACGCTCGCCAATGCGCCCACCAACGCGAACTGGTATTCCCTCGCCGTGCCCGCCGGCGGCGGCCCGCTTGTCGCCGCCGTCTACGGCGGCGGAATTTATTCCTCCACCAACCTCGGCAATTCCTGGCAGCTCACCCCTGCGCCAGTGCTGAACTGGTTCACCGTCGCCGCGTCCGCCGATGGCCGCGTGATCGCCGCGTGCGTCTTCAACTCCTCCGCGCCCACGGGCCGCATCTATGTTTCCACCAACTCTGGCGCGGCGTGGCAGTTGACCAGCGCGCCGGGACAATACTGGACTTCCATCGCGGCCTCGGCGGCGGGCAATAAACTCGTCGCCGTTTCCAGCGGCAACACCGCCGCCACTTCCGGCATCTTCACCTCCACCAATTACGGCGCCACGTGGCAGCGCACCGGCGCGCCGGTCGGCTTCTGGAACACCGTTGCCTCCGCGGCGGCGGGCGACAAACTCGTGGCGGTGGAATATTCCGGCGGCATCCACACGTCCACCAACGGCGGGGGCGACTGGCAGAACACCGGCATCGCAAACAACCTCTGGAGCGGCGTCACCGTCAGCGCCGACGG